>JADZCW010000238.1 GCA_020851395.1 Phycisphaeraceae bacterium | reverse complement strand
GTCTTCCCGCTGGCGTGCCCGATCCTGGTGCAGAACAAGGACGAGAAGGCTGTGATCACGCCGCTGGCGATGATCCAGGCGCGGTCGCTGTGGGCGGAGCGAAGTCTCGACCCTGACGCGCTGGCCCACGCGAAGTTCGATCCCAACATGAGCGCGCCGGCGGAGGGATTCATCGTGGGCGCGGCGTATGAGAAAGAGGGGCATCGGCTGATCGTCTTTAGCGATCCCTACTTCGCGAACGATCAGATCACCACGTACGGGCAGATCGCGGGGGTCGGGGGATCGGCGGGGCTGGCGGACCTGGTGGGGGCGACGTTCCCGGGCAACGCGGAGCTTTTCGTCAACAGCGTGCTGTGGCTGGCGGACCTGCCGCAATTGATCGCGCCGAGCCCGCGCAGCCAGGACATCCGGCGGATCGAGCCGATGGGCGACGGCATGCTGACGGGTCTGCGCTGGGGGATCCTGCTGGGACTGCCGCTGGCGTGCCTGGCGACGGGGACGGGAGTGTGGTGGGTCAGGCGACGAGGATGAGCGTGGGCTGTGGCCCGGGCGAAGGACTCGCACCGCGTTCGGAGAATGGATGAATGAACTATAAGACGACGTTGTTCCTGCTGGTGCTGCTGGTGATGGCTGGGGCGGTGCTTTGGGTGGTCAGGGAGAACACCAACGCTCCGCCGGGGGCGGCTGAGTCGGCGGGGGTGGAGGAGGGCAAGCCGCTGTTCATGGCGGATGAGTTGTCGGTCGAGACGATCCAGGGGGTGGAGATCCAGTCGGCGGACGGGGCCAAGGCGACGCTGGCACGGCAGGCGGAGGTCTGGCGGCAGGTCGAGCCGGTGCGGTTTGACCTGGATAACTGGAGCGTGACGGACCTTCTCGACTCGGTCGGGTCGCTGCGCTGGGATGAGCGATTTGTGCCGGGCCAATCGGGGGCGACCCCCGGCGCGGCGGCGCCGACGCTTGAGCAGGCGGGGCTGAGCACGCCTCAGATGCGCCTGACCCTGCACGGGGAGCGGGACGGAAAGGCTTACACCCGGACGCTGAGCCTGGGCAAACGGCTCGGGGGGCGGGCATACGTGCAGCGCGATGGGGATGAACGCGTCTATCTCGTCGACGATGTGCTGGCTCACAAGCTGACGGGCGAGGGGGTGGCGAGCTTGCGCAAGCGGTCGCTTGAGGCGCCGGGGGAGAGCCAGGCGCAGCGCGTCGTGCTGCGGCGCGGGCAGGAGACGATCGAGCTGGTCAAGAGCCACGGGCAGTGGTCGTTCGCGCCGCCGTTGTCCGGTCGGGTCAGCCGGGATGCGGTGCGGCAGCTGCTGACGGGCATCTCGAACATCTACATCAAGTCGTTCACGTCGGACACACGGACGGACCTTTCCCCGTTCGGGCTGGATGAGCCGTCGGCGGAGCTGGCGGTGACGTTCGCGGCTCCGGACAGCGACGCTGGGGCAACGGCCGAGACGGAACCCGCTCAGTCCCAGCCCTCGGCCATGCCCACGCGGACGGTAACCCTGCGCCTCGGCGGGGCGACGGAGCTCGGGGGTGAGGACCGTTACGCCACGTGGGCGAGCGATGACCAGGGGGGGCGGGTCGTCTTCACCCTGGCGGGGCATGACGCGTCGAAGCTCGACATCGGGGTTGATGCCCTGCGCGACCCGCGCCTCTCGCCGGTGGACCCGACGAGCGTGTGGCAGGTGCAGGTCCAGCGGGAAGAGGGCCCGACGCTCAAGCTCGAGCAAGGCAACGGCGGCTGGACGCTCCTCGAGCCCAAGGTGGACTACACCCTGGACGCGGCGAGCGTCAGCGATTTCGTTGGTGCGCTGGCTCAGATCAAGGCGGAGCACTACCGGACGCAGGATCTGCCGGTAAACACCCCGTCGATCGCGACGGTAACGCTCAGTGCGGCGGGGCAGTCACAGGCGGAGATCCTGCGTTTCTACCGGCTGAAAGCGGCTGATGCGGACAAGACGCCGTCGCTGCTGGCGGTGCGGAATGACGAGGCCGTGGGGTACATCGTGCCGGAGAGCGCCACGGACCTGCTGAAGACCACCCCCCTATCGCTGCGGGATCGGATGGTGCTGAACCTGTCGGCGGGGGAACTGGCGAGCATGAGGATCGAGCTGCCCGACGGCCGGGTGTATCAGCTCACGCAGGCTGAGCCCGCGGCGACCGGCCCCGGTGACGAGTCGACGACGCGGCCTGTGGCGTGGTCGTTGACGGGGGAGCCGAGCCTGGAGGATGACGCCTTGCGAAAGATCCTTGTCGGCCTGACGCCGCTGCACGCCCGGGCGTGGGAGGATGGCGGGGCCGCGGGCAAGGCGGACATGATCCGCGTGCGCATGACGACACGAGACGGCGGATCGCATGCACTGAGCATCGATCCCGCGACGGGCCGGGCCACGCTCGACGACGCTAAGTCTGCGTTCGATGTTTCGATGGATTGGGTCAACGCGTTGCAGGCGGAGCTGCGTCCGCGGACGGTCGTGCCGGTGCGGATCGAGCAGATGGCGTCGGTGGCTGTGCGTGAAGGGGACAAGGGTGTCGAGGTTCACCGTGATAAGGACGGCCACTACAGCGCGGCTGACGGGCGGGCGATCGACCAGTCGGCGGCGGGGACGCTCTTCGACCGGCTGGCGGGGCTGCGCGTTGAACGCTACCTGGCGGTTCCGCCAGCGGGGAAGAAGGCGGCGACGCAGCGCAGGCTGAGCATTGCGACGCAGGAGGGTGCAACCATCAACCTGACGATTGTCGCGGTGGGTGAGTCGCGTTACCTGACGATCGACGACAACCGCTGGGGGGTGCTTGATGAAGCGGCGCTGCAGGACCTGATGGCGAAGGTCACGATCGACGAGGCGTCCAAGACGCCTGACAAGTAAAGTCATCTTCCGATGAACATCGCCCGACGGCTCAGGCGGAGGTTGACTGCGGCTGGCGGGTCAGGGCTCGGCTGAGCTGGCGGACGGCCTGGCGGATGCGCTGCTCGTTCTCGACCAGGGCGAGGCGGACGTAGCCCTCGCCGAGCTTGCCGAAGGCGGCGCCGGGGGTCATGGCTACCTCGGCCTGATCGACCATGGCCAGGCAGAAGTCGTTGGTCGAGTTGTTGAAGCGGGCGAGGTGCTGGGGGTTGATCTTGGCCCAGACGAACATCGTGGCCCGGGGGGATTCGACCTCCCATCCGAGCTTGCGCAGGCCGGCGACCATGACGTCGCGGCGCTTCTCGTAGACCAGGGCCTGCTTCTGGACGTGGTCGTCGCCCTCGCGCATGGCGATGATGGCGGCGATCTGGACGGCCTGGAAGATGCCGTAGTCGTAGTAGCCCTTGATGGTGGCCAGGGCGGAGATCATCTTGGCGTTGCCGCAGCAGAAGCCGATGC
>JADZCW010000237.1 GCA_020851395.1 Phycisphaeraceae bacterium | reverse complement strand
CTCTTGTCCAGCCCCCACTCCTTGGTGAGCAGCTCCCAGGCCCAGGCGATGGCCTCCTTCTTGAAATAATCGCCGAAGGACCAGTTGCCCAACATCTCGAAGAAGGTGTGGTGGTAGGTATCGCGCCCGACGTCCTCGAGGTCGTTGTGCTTGCCGCCGGCCCGGATGCACTTCTGCGTGTCCACCGCCCGTGTGTAGTCCCGGCTGCCCGTGCCTAGGAAGACGTCCTTGAACTGGTTCATCCCCGCGTTGGTGAAAAGCAGTGTGGCGTCGCCGTGCGGCACCACGGGCGAGGACGGCACCGCCGTGTGCCCGTGCTTGCGGACAAAGAAGTCGATGAACTGCTTTCGGATCTCGCTGCTGTGAGCCATGGGTCTACTTTCGGGGTCCGGGGGGTCTACTTCCGATAATAGAATTGTCGGCCGCGACGCCCCGGATGAACTTTCGGGGGACTTCCGGGGCTTCCGGGGGCGGTCGAGTCGTGTAGTATATCGCCGGCCTTGCTGGCACGTAACTTAGGAACCTATTGGGCTGGCGCCCCCAGCCTTGAACCACGGCCCCAGCCCTAACCCCCCTACCCCTGCATGGCGTCCGTCTGCTTCTATTTTCAGGTCCACCAGCCCTGCCGGCTTAGGCGGTACAGCGTCTTTGACGCGCACGACCAGTACTTCGACGACCATCGCAACCTCCGCATCCTCCAGCGGGTGGTCAAGCGCTGCTACCTCCCCACCACCCAGCTCCTGGGCCGGCTGATCGAGAAGCACAAGGGCAAGTTCCGCGTGGCCTTCTCCCTGACCGGTTCGATCGTCGAGCAGCTCCAGCAGCACGCCCCGGAGGTCATCGCCGAGTTCCAGAAGCTCGCCGCCACCGGTTGCGTCGAGTTCCTGGCCGAGACGTACCACCACAGCCTGGCCTTTCTATATTCGCCGGCCGAGTTCGACGCCCAGGTCGACCTGCACGCCAAGATGATCCGTGAGCTCTTCGGCCAGACGCCCAAGGTTTTCCGCAACACGGAGCTGATCTACAGCAACGACCTGGCCCATCACCTCGCGGCCACGGGGAAGTACGTCGGCGTCCTGACCGAGGGCGTCGACCAGCTTCTGGGCAAACGCTCGCCCAACCTGGTCTATCAATCGCCCGCCCCCCCTTCCGGGGCCGGGGGTGGGACCGGGGGCGCATCACCGCTCAAGCTGCTCTTGAAGAACTATCGCCTCAGCGACGACATCGCCTTCCGCTTCTCGAACCGCTCCTGGAGCGGCTTCCCCCTGACGGCCGAGAAGTTCGCCGGCTGGCTGCGGCAGAGCTCGTCCGATCCCTGCCTCGACGCCAACGGTAAGAACGCCAAGGGCGCCCAGGTGCTCAACATCTTCATGGACTTCGAGACCTTCGGCGAGCACCAGTGGCCCGAGACGGGCATCCTGGCCTTCCTCGAAGAATTGCCCCACCAGGTGCTCGACCTGGCCGGCTTGGACTTTAAGACACCCAGCCAGTGCCTGACCGACTACCCCGCCCAGGACACCTACGACGCCCCGCACATGATCAGCTGGGCCGACACCGAACGCGACCTCTCCGCCTGGTTAGGCAATGCCATGCAGTCCAACGCCCTGCACGAGCTCTACCAGCTCGAGGGGCCGATCAAGCGCAGCGGCGACGAATCGCTCCTGGGCGATTGGCGCAAGCTCACCACCAGCGACCATTTCTATTACATGTGCACCAAGTATTTCGCCGACGGGGCGGTGCACAAGTATTTCAATCCGTATGAATCGCCCTACGACAGCTACATCAACTTCATGAACGTGCTCGACCACCTGCGCTGGCGGATCGCCGAGCGCGACCAGACCGTCGCGGCGCAGCAGCGGTTGTAGGCCTCTTCTTCGCCTTCTTCTTCGCGGATTTCGCGGGCGCCTTCCTCGCGGCCGTCTTTGGGCTTCCGGGGGTGGCGAACATGTAGAGCACGTCTAAGTTCACCGTGTCCCAGTCGCGGCCCTTCTCGTCCTTGCCCTTGGGCGTCTCGAGGATTTTCGGTGTGCCCTGGAAGGCCGGGTGTCGCAGCAGCACCTCCCAGGCCCCGGCGTCGACGAACCCCCGGCCGATGTGCTCGTGACGGTCGACGCGTTTGCCCAGGGGCACCTTCGAGTCATTCAGGTGCAGCACCTTCACGCGGTCCAGGCCCAGGACGTGATCGATTTCGTCGATGACGCCCTTCGCCCCGGCCGCACTGGTCAGGTCGTAGCCCGCCGCCAGCAGGTGCGCCGTGTCGAGACAGACCGCCAGCCGGTCCGGCTCATGGGCGTGTTCGATGATCCACGCCAAATGCTCAAGCCGATGGCCCAGCGTGCTGCCCTGGCCCGCCGTCACCTCCAGGCACGTCACCGTCTTGTACCCCGGCAGCTCCGTGTGCAGCTTGTCGAGCGCCGCAACGATCCGCCGCAACCCCTCTTCCTCGCCCTGCCCCAGATGGGCCCCGGGGTGCGTCACCAACCAGGGAATGCCCAGCATCTCGCATCGCTCGATCTCGTCGCGGAAAGCAGCGATGGACTTGTCGCGTGTCGGCCCATCCGGCGCAGCGAGGTTGATGAGGTAGCTGTCGTGGCTGACGGTCGACTGCAGGCCCGTCGTTTTGAGGTGCTCGCGCCACAGTCCCACTTCCGGGGGGGCCAGGGGCTTGGCGTTCCACTGACGCTGGTTTTTCGTGAAGACCTGCACGCACTGCATGCCCAACCGCTGGGCCTCGAGCAGGGCCAGGTGCAGGCCGCCGGCGACGGATAAATGGCTGCCGTACAAAGTGATTCCCTCCCCCTAAGGATTCGTGTCGTCGGAGCTTGGTTTGGCGTCTTCGTGCAACGCCTTGGCCTCGCCCGCCTGCTCCTCGCTCAGGTCGAACAACAGGCGCAGGGCCGTGGCGTAGAAGCTCATCGACGCCTGGCGCGGCTGGCGGTGAAGCTGCGACAGCGGCAGGTGCAGGATCTTGTGGATCAAGCGGTGCGTGTGCTCGGTCAGGGCCTCGTGGACGCCCGGATCTGCCTGGGCCTGGGGATTCCCGGGCTGGCGCGCCAGCCACTTGCGCAGCGTGCGCTCGTGCTCAGCCTGGCCGATGGCCACCAGCCGGTCCTCGAGTTCCTTGACCAAGAGGCCGATGTTTCGCTGCTCGATCTGGTCCAGGCACGCCTGGGCCGCCTCGACCAGCTTGGCCTCGGCCGTCTGCACCAGGCTGCTGCGCTGGGCGACGGTCTGATCCACCACCTGCTGAAGATCGTCGATGTTGTAGAGGTAGACGTTGGGCAGTTGGCCCACGCCCTCCTCGATGTCGCGCGGCACGGCGATGTCCACCAGGAAGATCGGCCGGCGGCGGCGACGCTTGACGATCGTCTCGAATCGCTTCGTGGTCAGGATCGCCTCGGGCGACCCGGTGCTGGTCACGACCACGTCGGCCTCGATCAGCAGGTTGTCCAGGTCCTCCCACGGCCGAACGCCCGCGTCGGGCCCCTCGTCCTGCCCGAGCTTCTCGACGAGGTTCTGCGCGTTGGCCTGCGTGCGGTTGGTGATCCACAGCTTGGCGGGTTGGAGTGACTGCAGGTGCTTGAGCGTGAGCTTGGCCATCGCCCCGGCGCCGATGCCCAGGACCACCTTGTCGTCGAACCGCTCGAAGATCCGCCGGGCGAAGTCGACCGCCACGGAGCCCACGGACATCCTGCCCGAGTCGATGCCCGTCTCGTGCCGGACGCTCTTGGCCGTCGCCAGCGCCTGCTGGAAGAGCTTGTGCAGCGCCGGCCCGGCCGTGCCCTGAGTTCGAGCGGACTCGTAGGCCGTGCGGACCTGCCCGAGGATCTGCGGCTCGCCGAGGACCATCGACTCGAGCCCGCCGGCCACGCGGAAGAGGTGCGACATCGCCTCGAGGTGCTCGCGCTGCACGCAGCAGGCCGTCAGCTCCTTGGCGTCGACGCCGCGCATCTCGGCGAGCAGTTCCACCACGTCCGTCAGCTTCGGCGGGCTGTGGGTCGGCCGGACGAAGTAGAGCTCCATCCGGTTGCACGTCGAGAGCACCACCACCTCCGCCACGGGCCAGCGCGAACGCATCTGCTCGGCGAAGGCGGCAACCTGCTCCGACGACATCGCCAGCCGCTCGCGCACGGCGACCGGGGCGGTGCGATGGCTCAGGCCCACCATGACGATCCTCATGGCCGGCCCTCCTCGACCTGCGCGGCCTGGATCATGGGCGCCGTCGTCCGAGCGTCCGCCAGACGAGGTCGGGTCATCGCCGAGACCAGCGCCAGCGTCGCGAGCATCAGCACCAGCCCGACGATGCTCAGCCACGCCGCCCGCGCCCCGCGGAACGTCGAGGCGTGGCGGACATTCATGAGCACCCCATAAATCGCCCACGCCAAGACGCTCAGGACCATCTTGGCGATGTACCAGGTGTTGAACTGATTGACCGCGTCCTCGGCCAGGATCACCAGCCCCGACGCCAGCGCCAGCGTCAGCAGGGCGAACCCGATCGCCGAGCCGCGGATGATCACACGTTCGATGCGTTCGAGGCTCACCGGCCGGTCCGGCAGCTCGGCCGACGCGGCGTGGACGAGCCCGCGATGGTGAGCGCTCCGCAGCCGTCGAGCCGCCTGGAGGTACATCGCCCCCGCGATCGCGGCCAGCGCGACAAAGAGCGTGCTGCCGTAGACCGCCGTCAGGTGCGCCACCGACCAGAGCTTGGCCACGCCCTTGGCGTCGAATTGGAAGAGGTGATAACTCCACCGGCTGGCGCAGACGGCCCACGCGAGCTGGATCGCCAGCACCGGATACCCGAACGCCCCGATGCCCGGCAACCGGGACTGCCCCTGCAGGTAGATCACGATCGAGCCGAAGAGCACCGACATCAGCAAGAGGCCGTCGACGTGGGCCTGCATGACGTGCCAGCCGTGGCTCGTCCAGACGCGTCCCGCCAAGACGCCGGCCGAGCCGGCCACGGCCGCCAGGGCCAGACGGCGGCACCACGCGGCGCAGGGCTGGGCCGTGCCGCCGCGCCACAACCGCCGCGCCGCCAGGGCCGAGGACCCGACAGCCAACAGCGCCAAGATCGCCAGCAGAATGGTTGTGAGCAACGATTGCATGGGGTTCCACCTCGTGAAGCGAGAGGATCAAGGCGTCGCGGCATTCTCCGTCCCGTCGCCGGCCATGGTTCTTCCTTCGGCCACGGCCCGGCAGTGGGCCCGAGCCGCTTCGGCGCCTCGTTCCTTGAGCATCCTCATCGTGGTCGCGCCGGTCAGGGCGCGCAGCCGGCGTTGCCGATCATCCGCGTCCGTCACCGTGCGTTGAACCTGCTCACGCCACGGGGCCGCCAGCTCGAGCAATCGTGGCCAGTCGGGGTCCAGCGCATCAAGGAGTTGATCCACGATCGTCACCGCGGCGGCGGCGGAGATCCCGCCGGTGTGCACTGCCAGCGTGACCGGCCCGGCCTGACGATGCGCCGGCACCTGCAGATCGCCGCGGTCCGGGGCGTCGGACCGATTGACCAGGGCCCCGGCAGCGCTGGCGTCGCGGCCGATCCGTTCGTTGACGGACGGATCGTCGGTCGCGGCCACGACCAAAAGGCAGTTAACCAGATCGCCCGCGGCGTAGGCTCGCCTCTCGACGCGGACGGGCAGTTGCACGATCCGGGGGTCGACCTCCGGGGCGATGACGGTCACGTCTCCCCCAGCCGCGAGCAGGGCCGAGGCGCGGCGCAACGCCACCGCCCCCCCACCCACGACGACGCACCGCCGGCCGTGCACCCTGAGCATTACCGGAAGATCGGCCATGACTTCCATCTTATGCTTTCCAGCGTCGTCCGGCCCGGTCCTCCGGGCCACCGGGTTCTGACCAATGAAAAACGCCCGGCCGGGCCGGGCGCTGGCGTACCACACCCCCACCAACTTTATTCGTTCGTGTTCGCGGCGGCCGCCTGGTTCTTCTTCCAGGCCTTGACCATCGCCGCCGTCCGCTTCGCCGGCGTCTTGCCCGCTGCGCCCGGGCCGCCCTCCGACGCGAGCTGGTCCGCGGGTCGCTCATGGATCTTGAACCGGCCGACGAGCCGCTGGAGCTGCTCAGCCGTCCGCGACAGCCCCGCCGAGGCCTCGGCCGCCTGCTGCGTGCCCTCGCTGGCCTGACGGGTCACGGCGGAGATCGACTCGATGTTCCGTGCCACCTGCTCGGCCGCGGCGGACTGCTCCTCGGCCGCGGCGGCGATGGAGCTGATCATCGTCGCCACCTCCTTGGCGCCGGAGACGATCTTCTGCAGGCTCTGGCCCGCCTGGGTAGCGCGGGTCACGCCCTGCTTGACCTGCTCCGTGCCGGAGTTCATCCGGTCCACCGCCTGCGACGTCTCCTGCTGGATCGCCTGGATCGACTTGGCGATCTCCTCGGTGGCTTTGGTCGTGCGATCCGCGAGCTTGCGGACCTCGTCGGCCACGACGGCGAAGCCTCGCCCGTGCTCACCGGCCCGCGCGGCCTCGATCGCGGCGTTCAGGGCCAGAAGGTTCGTCTGGTCGGCAATGTCGTTGATCACGCCGATGATCTGGCCGATCTGCTCGCCACGCTTGCCCAATTCCGCCACACTCGCGGCGCTTGCGGTGACCGCCTGGTCGATGCTGGTCATGCCCTGGATGGTTTCCTGCACGACCTGGCCGCCCTCCTGGGCGACCTTGC
Source organism: Phycisphaeraceae bacterium (assembly GCA_020851395.1). Lineage (GTDB taxonomy): Bacteria > Planctomycetota > Phycisphaerae > Phycisphaerales > Phycisphaeraceae > JADZCW01. The sequence goes on along the minus strand of JADZCW010000237.1, from coordinate 693 downwards.
CCGACTCGTCGGCGTTCTGAGCGGCCTGGCCGCTCTTCTTGGCCACCTCGATGATCGAGGAGCTCATCTCCTCCACGGCCGCGGAGATCTGGGTCATCTGCTGGTTCTGCTCGGAGATCCCGCCGGCAAGTTCCTCGGCCGAGGACGCGATCTGCGTCGACGCGCTGGCCACGTCACGGGTCACGCCGGAGATCTCGGCGATCAGGTCGTGGATCTTGGCCACGAACTGGTTGAACCACCCGCCGAGCTGGCCGAGCTCGTCCTGGTTCGTCACCGCCACGCGCTGGGTCAGGTCGCCCTCGCCCTGCGCGATATCCTTGATGCGCTCGATCAGGGCGTTGACCGGCCGGTTGAAGATCCGCCGCAGCAGCCAGACGAACAGCCCCACGCCGGCGATGACCAGCGGCACGCTCCAGAGCAGGCCGTAGCCGATGAAACTGGCGACCTGCTTGTCGACCACGCTCAGCGGCATCACCACGTGGTACGTGCCGTGGAGCTTGCCCACGGGCCAGTTCTCCATCCTGAAGCCCAAGGGGTCCAGGCCGTCGCCGCTGGTCGAGTTCTTCGGGTCGCCGTGGCACATCAGGCAGGACGCCTCGATACGAATGCCCCGCATGTAGTGCAGCGAGTTGGTCGACTTGTCGATCGCGTAGGCCACGTCGGACCCGCCGGCGGTGACCTGGTTCTCGAGCT
>JADZCW010000236.1 GCA_020851395.1 Phycisphaeraceae bacterium | reverse complement strand
TGGGGCATGACCTGCCGGGGTACGCGATCGGGGGGGTGGCGGTGGGCGAGGGGTATGAGGGGCTGCGGCAGGTGGTGGAGTATTGCGGGCCACGACTTCCCACCGAGAAGCCGCGGTATCTGATGGGGGTGGGTTATGAGCGGGACATCCTGACGGCGGTGCGGGCGGGGGTGGACATGTTCGATTGCGTGCTGCCGACGCGGAACGGTCGGAACGCCAATGCCTTTACGCCGACGGGGCAGGTCAGGGTTCGGAACGCGAAGTTTGCGAGGGACGAGGGGGTGATTGACGGGGGTTGCGACTGCCCGGCGTGCGCGGGGGGGTTCAGCAGGTCTTATTTAAGGCATTTGTTCATGGCGGGGGAGATGCTCGGGCCGGTCTTGGTGAGTCTTCACAACGTCCGGCATTTCCAGAGGTTCATGTTGGACATCCGGCGTGCGATCGTTCAAAATGATTGGTCTTTAGTCGCCAGGGCCTGGCCGGTGTCGGTCGGGGCGCGGTCGGCGCGGGCTGGCGAGGGTTGAATAAGGAAAGGCCAAGCATGTTTGAGAACATTCCGTTGATCCTGGCGCAGGAGGCGCCGAGCGTGGGCGGGGGCGACGCGGGGGTGAGCCCTGCCGGCCCGGTGGCGAGTCCGGCGCCGGCGGCGGACGGGCAGGCGCCGACGATGGTGACCGGGTCGCCGTCTGCGAGCCAGCCGGCGGCGGGGGCGCCGCAGCAGCAGAGCCCGTGGGGGATGTGGCTGCCGATCATCCTGGTGTTCGTGGTGTTCTACTTCCTGCTGATCGTGCCGCAGCGGCGGGAGAAGAAGAAGCGAGCGGAGCTGCTGGCGGCGATCAAGAAGGGGGACCGGGTGCAGACGGTCGGGGGGATGATCGGGACGGTGATGGACCTGCGTCCCAACGACGTGCTGCTGAAGGTCGACGAGAACACCAACACGCGGATCCGCTTTAGCCGCAGCGCCATCCAGGCGGTGCTGTCGGGCGAGGAATGAGCTGAGCGTAAGCACATGTCGCCCGCGGGTTCCCCGCGGGCGTGAGGAAATCGTCGGAGCGAGGATCGCTGGAGCATTGATCACCCCCCTGCCGCGTGCGGGCCCCTCTGTGGGGGCCGGCGTCGCGTGGATTGTCGAAGGCTGCCATGGACAAGACACCTCTCTGGAAACCGTTGCTGGTCGTCGCGTCGTTCGTGCTGTTCGGTCTGGCGCTCTACTTCCCCGGGTATTACGGGCCGAAGGAGCGTCTGCGGCTGGGGATCGACCTGGCGGGCGGGACGACGCTGGTGTACCAGGTGAACATTCCGCCGGAGCAGCGGAGCAACGCCAAGCAGATCGTGGACGACGTGATCAGCGTGCTGCGATCGCGCGTGGACCCGGACGGGCTGCGGAACCTGATCTGGCGTCAGCAGGCGGGCAACCGGATCGAGGTTCAGATGCCGGTGGCCTCGCCGGAGGTTCGTGAGCGTCGGGAGGCGTACCAGAAGGCGGAGCAGGCGTTGCTGGCGATGAACCTCTCGCCGCAGCACCTCGGGAGCGTGCTTCGGCTTGGCGCGGCGGAGCGGAAGGCGGCGCTCGATCGGACCGCGGGGGGAGACGCGGAGCTGTTGCTGAAGCTGACGCGTCTGGCCGAGGCGCAGGACGACCTGACGGCGGTGACGGGGGCGTATCAGTCGGCGGAGCAGGCGAAGAAGGCGGCCAAGGCGGCGCTGGACGCGGCGGGTCAGAAGGGCGCGGCGCCGCAGGCGTTGAGCAAGGCTTACGAGGCGGCGGAGAACGACGCGATCGCGCTGGCGGGTCAGTACAACGCGGGGCAGAAGCGTTACCAGGAGCTCGAGGCGGAGGTGCTGGCGGCCAACGTCGTGCCGACGAAGCTTGAGTCGATCCTGCTGATGTACGACCCCAAGGGCAAGCGGGAGGACGCGAGGCAGAAGTTTGAGCAGGCGGTGACGGAATTCCGTGCCCGGCACGCGGACAAGGCCCAGGCGATCGACGCGGTGATCGCGGCGTACAAGCACTACGCGCAGGTCAAGGGGCCGCTGGACGATCCGAACGACCTGATCGCGCTCTTGCGTGGATCGGGGATCGTGGAGTTCCGGATCGCGATGCCCGAGGGGTCGATCCCGGACGTGCAGACGTACCGGACAAGCCTGCAGGAGAACGGGCCGCGGTACGGGGTGAACCTGGACTACCGGTGGTTCCCGATCGACGACCTGACGCAGTTCGTGCACGAGACGAAGGTGATCGAGCAGCTCAATGCCAAGCCCGAGCAGTGGGCGGCGTACCTGTCGTCGCAGCGGGGGCTGGTGGGTCAGGCGTATGGGGACAAGGTGTATCTGCTCTTAGCCAACACGCCGGCGCTGAGCATCACGCAGGCGCAGCAGTGGAAGATCATCGGGGCGCAGCGGAGCGTGGACGACAAGATGCTGCCGGCGGTGGCGTTCCAGCTCAACACATCGGGGGGGACGCTGATGCAGGCGATGTCGGCGCGGAACATCCACAAGCCGATGGCGATCCTGCTGGACGGTCGGGTGATGAGCGCGCCGTCGATCAACTCGGAGCTGGCGACGAACATCCAGGTGTCGAGCCCGAACGGGTTCAGCCCGCGGGAGGTGGACTATCTGACGCGGACGCTCAAGGCGGGGTCGATCCAGGGGAGCCTGAGCAGTGAGCCGATCAGCATCCAGAAGACCGGGCCGAACCTGGGCCAGGACAACCTGCAGCGGAGTTTGCGGGTGGGGGCGTGGGCGATGCTGGCGGTGACGGTGTTCATGGTCGGGTACTACTTCTACCCGGGGCTGATCGCGATCATCGCGTTGGTGATGAACCTGGTGATGATCCTGGGGATCATGGCGATCTTCCACGGGACGTTCACGCTGACGGGCATCGCGGGCGTGGTGCTGACGATCGGGATGGCGGTGGACGCGAACGTGCTGGTGTTCGAGCGTGTCCGGGAGGAATTGCAGCGTGGGGCGGACCGTCGGACGGCGTTGCGGCTGGGTTTCGAGAAGGCGTTCTCGACGATCCTGGACGCGAACGTGACGACGTTCATCACGTGTCTGGTGCTGTACTACACGGCAACGGCGGACGTGAAGGGTTTCGCGCTGACGATGATGATCGGCATCCTCGGGACGATGTACACGGCGGTGTTCTGCAGCCGGGTGATGCTGGGCGTGTCGGCGGACGCGGGGATCAGGACGCTGCGGTCGCTGCCGATGGTGTGCGGGCCGGTGCGGCGGGCGTTGTCGCCGAACATCAACTGGATGGGGCTGCAGAAGGCGTTCTGGGCGGTGAGCCTGACGCTGATGGCGCTGGGGGCCTTCGCGTTGTACGAGCGTGGGAAGGACATGCTGGACATCGAGTTCTCCAGCGGGACGCGGGTGACGTTCGACCTGCGGGCCGGGTCGTCGCTGGAGCTCGAGACGGCGCGGCAGCGGATCCGCGAGGCGTTGCCGGGGATGATCAGCAACGTGGTGTCGGTCGG
>JADZCW010000235.1 GCA_020851395.1 Phycisphaeraceae bacterium | reverse complement strand
TGGAACTCGCTGAAGGTCGTCAGGCGCACGAGGGGCTCGACCTCGGGCTCGGTCTGGCGGACGAACTCCATGAAACCCGTGGGCTTACCCATGGCTGACCTCCTGCATTTCCGACGAAGCGGCCGGCTTGCTCTGCTCGGCCAGCACCCGCTTGTAGTCCGTGGGCATGACCTTGACGAAGTGGGCCACGGACTGGATCCACGTCTCGAGCAGCTTCTGCGCCACAGTGGAACCGGTGTAGCGATAGTGCAGCTCGATCAGATGTCGAAGCTCGGCGGCGTCGGCGTCGGACTCGACCTTCTCGAGGTCGACGGTGCCGAGGTTGCAGCGGCCGAGGAGATCCGCGGCCGGGTCATAGACGTAGGCGACGCCGCCGCTCATGCCCGCGGCGAAGTTGCGGCCGGTCGGGCCCAGGACAACGACACGCCCGCCGGTCATGTACTCGCAGCCGTGGTCGCCGACGCCCTCGATGACGGCGTGGGCGCCGGAGTTGCGGACAGCGAAGCGTTCGGCGGCCATCCCGCGGAAGAAGGCCTGGCCCTCGGTCGCGCCGTAGAGGGCGACGTTGCCGATGATGATGTTCTCATGCGGGGCGAAAGTCGAGGACTTGGGGGGGTAGACGATGAGCTTGCCGCCGGAGAGGCCCTTGCCGGCGTAGTCGTTGGCGTCGCCCTCGAGCTCGAGGGTGATGCCGTTGGTGGTCCAGGCGCCGACGCTCTGGCCGGCCGAGCCGTGGAGCTTGATGTGGATGGTGTCGTCGGGCAGGCCGCGCTCGCCGTGGGCCTTGGAGACCTCGTGGCTGAGCATGGCGCCGACGGTGCGGTCGGTGTTCTTGACCGGCAGGTCCAATCGCACGGGCTGGCCGTCGCGGATGGCCCGCTGGGCGGTGGCGATGAGGCGCCGGTCGAGCACGTCGTCGAGGCCGAAGTCCTGGGCCTGCGTGCAGTGGACGCCGACCTTGTCATGCGGGCGGACGGCCGGGGTGAGGATGGGCGTGAGGTCCAGGCCGTCGGCCTTCCAGTGGCGGAGGGCGTCGTCGACCTCGAGCATGTCCACGCGTCCGACCATCTCGTCGATGGTGCGGAAGCCCAGCTCGGCCATGCGGCGGCGCAGGTCCTCGGCCAGCAGGAAGAAGTAGTTCACGACGTACTCGGGCTTGCCGGAGAACTTCTTGCGCAGCTCGGGGTCCTGGGTGGCGACGCCGACGGGGCAGGTGTTCAGGTGGCACTTGCGCATCATGATGCAGCCGAGGGTGATCAGCGGCACGGTGGCGAAGCCGATCTCCTCGGCCCCGAGCATGACGGCGATGGCGACGTCGCGGCCGGTCTTGATCTGGCCGTCGGTCTGGACGCGGACGCGCGAGCGCAGGTCGTTGAGGACCAGCGTCTGGTGCGTCTCGGCCAGGCCGAGCTCCCAGGGCAGGCCGGCATGCTTGATGCTCGTCAGCGGTGACGCGCCCGTGCCGCCGTCGTGGCCGGAGATCAGGATCTGCTCGGCGTGGGCCTTGGCGACGCCGGCGGCGACGGTGCCGACGCCGGCCTCGGAGACCAGCTTGACGCTGATGCGAGCCGAGGGGTTGGCGTTCTTGAGGTCGAAGATCAGCTGGGCAAGGTCCTCGATGGAGTAGATGTCATGGTGGGGCGGGGGGGAGATCAAGCCCACGCCAGGGGTGGAGTAGCGGGTCTTGGCGATGATCTTGTCGACCTTATGGCCGGGCAGCTCGCCGCCCTCGCCGGGCTTGGCGCCCTGGGCCATCTTGATCTGGAGCTCGTCGGCGTTGGTCAGGTACCAGCTGGTGACGCCGAAGCGTCCGGAGGCGACCTGCTTGATGGCGGATCGCTTGGAGTCGCCGTTGGGCAGGCGCTCGAAGCGGGCGGAATCCTCGCCGCCCTCGCCGGTGTTGCTCTTGCCGCCGATGCGGTTCATGGCGATGGCCAGCGTCTCGTGGGCCTCGGCGGAGATCGAGCCGAAGCTCATCGCGCCGGTGCAGAAGCGCTTGACGATCTCCTTGGCGGGCTCGACCTGGTCGAGAGGGATGGGCGTGCCTTTCTTGAACCGCAGCAGGCCGCGGAGGGTGCAGCGGTTCTGGGCATCCTGATTGACGAGCCGGGCGAACTTCTCGTAGGCGTCGGTGCTGTTGGTCCGAGCGGCCTGCTGGAGCAGGGCGATGGTCTCGGGGTTGTGCATGTGGCGTTCGCCGCCGCTGCGCCAGTGGATGTCGCCGTGGTTGGGCAACATGGGCAGACGAACGGTCTCGCGGCTGGGGTAGCCGATCTCGTGGCGGCGCAGGGCCTCCTCGGCCAGGACGTCGAAGCCCACGCCCTTGATCCGGCTGGGGGTGCCGGCAAAGCAGCGGCTGACGACCTGTTCGCTCAGGCCCACGGCCTCGAAGATCTGGGCGCCCTTGTAGCTGGCAAGCGTCGAGATGCCCATCTTGGCCATGACCTTGAGCATGCCGTTGGCCACGGCCTTGCGGTAGGAGGCGATGACCTTCTCGTCGTCGAGGGCCTTGTCGAGCAGGCCGTCCTGCTGCGACTGCCAGAGGGCCTCGAAGGCGCAGTAGGGGTTGATCGCGTCGGCGCCGTAGCCGACGAGCAGGCAGTGGTGATGGACCTCGCGGGCCTCGCCGGACTCGATGATGATGCCCAGGCGGGTGCGCTTGGCCTGACGGACGAGGTGATGGTGCACCGCGCCGACGGCCAGCAGGGCGCTGATCGGCACGCGCTTGTCGCTGATGGCGCGGTCGGAGAGGCAGACGAGGCTGAATCCCTCGTCGATGGCGCGTTCCGCCTCGCGGCAGATGCGGTCGAGGGCGGGCATCATGCCGGCGGCGCCGAGAGATTTCTCCCAGGTGGTGTCGATGGTCTTGGTCCGCCAGCCGCGGTAGTCGGCGTGCTTGAGGGCGGCCAGCTGCTTGTTGGTCAGGATCGGGTGCGGGATCAGGAGCCGATGGGCCTGCCTCTCGGTGGTCTCGAGGAGGTTGCCCTCGGGGCCGATGTAGCAGGACAGCGACATGATGATCTCTTCGCGGATCGAGTCGATCGGGGGGTTGGTGACCTGGGCGAAGAGCTGCTTGAAGTAGTCGTAGACGAGGCGCGGCTTGTCGCTCAGGCACGCCAGGGCGGTGTCGTTGCCCATCGAGCCGATGGGGTCCTTCTGGCTCTTGATCATCGGCAGCAGCATGAACTGCAGCGTCTCGGTGGTGTAGCCGAAGGCCTGCATGCGTGCCAGCAGCGTGCCGGGGTCGAAGCCGCGGGGTTCACGGTCGATGGGCAGCTCGGAGAGCTCGATCCGCTGCCGGCTGACCCACTGGCCGTAAGGCCGCTTGGCGGCGATGGACTTCTTGACCTCCTCGTCGGGGACGAGCCGGCCCTGTTCGAAGTCGACAAGGAACATGCGTCCGGGCTGGAGCCGGCCCTTGACCTTGACACGCTCGGGCGCCACGGGCAGAACGCCGACCTCGCTGGCCATGATGACCAGGTCGTCGTGAGTGACGTAGTAGCGGCTGGGGCGCAGACCGTTGCGGTCGAGCACGGCCCCGATGTAGCGGCCGTCGGTGAAGGCCACCGAGGCCGGGCCGTCCCAGGGCTCCATGAGGCAGGAGTGGTACTCGTAGAAGGCGTGCTTGTGGGGGGGCATCGACTCGTGGTTCTCCCACGCCTCGGGGATCATCATCATCACCGCCTCGGGCAGGCTGCGGCCCGAGAGCAGCAGCAGCTCCATGACGTTGTCGAAGATGCCCGAGTCGCTGGTGGCCGGGTCGATGATCGGCAGCAGACGGCGGAATTCCTCGCCGAAGGCCTCGGACTTCATCAGGCCCTCGCGGGCGCGCATCCAGTTGATGTTGCCGCGGAGCGTGTTGATCTCGCCGTTGTGGCTCATGTAGCGCATCGGCTGGGCGCGTTCCCAGGAGGGGAACGTGTTGGTGCTGAAGCGCGAGTGGACCATGGCCAGGTGGCTCTTGTAGTCCTCGGCCGCGAGGTCGGGGTAGTAGGGCAGGACCTGGGTGGCCTTGAGCTGGCCCTTGTAGACGATCACGCGGCTGGACATCGAGCAGACGTAGTAGCTGCTGATGAGATCCTCGCTCAGGGCCACGATGGCGTGGTAGGCCTGCTTGCGGATCAGGTAGAGTTGTCGGCAGAAGGCGGTGCGGTCGATGTCGTCGCCGGCGGCGATGAACAACTGCTCGACAACCGGCTCGGTGGCGCGGGCGGAGGGGCCGATGTCGGCCGCGTCGGCGTTGGTCGGAACGGTGCGCCAGCCCAGGAGCTTCTGGCCCTGGACCTGGATGTAGCGCTCGAGCAGATTCTTGCAGGCCCGCCGCTCAGCCGCGCCGCGGGGCAGGAAGATGCTGGCCACGCAGTAGTGGCCGGGCTCGGGCAGCTCGACGCCCAGCTCGTCCCTGGCCACGCGGGTCATGAACTCGTGGGGGATGGCGGTGAGGATGCCGGCGCCGTCGCCGGTGTTGGCCTCGCAGCCGCAGGCGCCGCGGTGGTCCATGTGGGTGAGCATGACCAGGGCGTTGGCGACGATGTCGTGGCTC
>JADZCW010000234.1 GCA_020851395.1 Phycisphaeraceae bacterium | reverse complement strand
GCGGCGATGGGGATCGACACGACTCGGCCGCTGATCGTCGCGGGGTCGACGGGGCCGGGCGAGGAGGAAATGCTGATCCGCACGTGCCCGTGGGACGTCCAACTCCTGCTCGTGCCGCGCAAACCCGAGCGCTTTGACGAGGTGGCGAAGCTGGCTGACGCGTTCGATCCCCAGCGGCCGATCGTCCGGCGGACGGAGCACCGCGACGGTGGCAAGCGGCCGCTGAGCAACCAGCGACTCTTCCTGCTCGACACCATCGGCGAGCTGCGCAAGGCGTACGCCCTGGCGGACGTGGTGCTGGTCGGGCGCAGCTTCCTGGGCCTGTACGGCTCGAACATGCTCGAACCGATCGGCCTGGGCAAGCCGACGATCATCGGCACGCACCATAGCGACTTTGCCGACGTGATGAAGGCGCTGGTCGACGGGCAGGGGATCCTGGTGACCGACGACCCCGGCCCGGCCGCGGCGGCGTTGCTGGCGGACAAGGCCAGGGCGGCCGAATTGGCCCGGCGCGGCCGGGAGGTGATCCTGGCACGAAAGGGCGCCACTCTCCGCCACGTCCATCTGCTGCTGGAGCTGCTGGGCCTGCCCCAATCCCCGTAATTGACGGCCCCCTCGACAATCGGGTGAAAAACGCGAAAATTCCATTCCCATGCCCTCCACCGCCATCCGCCAGAACATCCTGTCCAAAGCCCGCAGCGTGGTGATCAAGCTCGGCACGCAGCTGCTGCGCGGGCCCAAGGCCGACGACAACGGCGGGCTGGACCAGAGCTACATCAAGGATGTGGCCCGACAGGTCGTGGCGTTGCGGGAGCGCGGGGTGGAGGTGACGCTCGTCTCGAGCGGCGCGATCGGGGCGGGCTGCGCGCAGCTGGGCCTCAAGAAACGCCCCACCGATGTCGCGGCGCTGCAAGCCGTCGCGGCTGTGGGGCAGCGGCAGCTCATGACGCGCTTCCACGACGCCTTCGCTGAGCACAAGCTGCCGGTGGCGCAACTCCTCTTGACGCGTGACGACTTCGACCACCGCCAGCGGTTCCTGAATATCCGCAACTGCATCGCCCAGCTGCACGCCATGGGGTGCGTGCCGATCGTCAACGAGAACGACACGGTGGCCGTGGAGGAGATCCGCTTCGGCGACAACGACCAGCTCTCGGCCCTGCTCACCACGGCCGTGGGGGCGAAGGTGCTGCTGCTGCTGAGCGTGGTCGACGGGTTGCTCGACGGCGAGGGCAAACCGATCGACCTGGTGCCGGACGTGGCGGCGGTGATGGGGCTGGCGCGAGAGGACAAGACGTCGTTCGGCTCGGGCGGGATGGGCAGCAAGCTCACGGCTGCGCAGCTCGTGACCGAGGCGGGCGAGATGGCGGTGATCGCCAACGGGCGGACGCCGGACGTGTTCCTGCGGCTGCTGGCGGGCGAGAGGATCGGGACGCTGTTCGTGCCCCGCCCCAGCGCCCGGAGGCTCGACAGCCGGCGGCGGTGGATCGGCCTGGCCAAGCGGCCCGACGGCACGATCGTCATCGACGACGGTGCGGCGGCGGCGCTGACGCAGCGGGGCAAGAGCCTGCTGGCCTCTGGCGTGACCGGCTGCACGGGCGACTTCGAGAAGGGCCAGGTCGTCAGCGTCCGCAACAGCCGGGGCGCCGAGGTGGCCCGCGGGCTGACGAACTACGGCCAGGAAGAACTGAAGCTGATCATGGGCCGCAAGAGCAGCCAGTTTGAGAAGATCCTCGGCCATCCCGCCTATGCCGAGGTCGTCCACAGGGACAACCTCGTGCTGACGCCCACGTCCGGATAACCGGGAATCGGCGAGCATCGCACGAGCCATCCTTAAGCGACTTCGCTGTAAGTTCGCCGGAGATCGCCTGTTATCCGCCGATCCGCTTGGGATTTCTGCCTAAAAAGGCGGTGGATGACCGCTCGACGTGAATTGCCTATTCGTTACAGCCGATACAGCTCATACGCACGAACAATCTCCGGGGGGTCCGTGTTAAGGCAGAGCATCATGCAACAGTCCAAGCTCAACGATCACTCGGGGGAGACGGCGGCGAGTCCGCTGACGGAAAAATCGGCCGCGTCGCAGGGCCTCAGCCGCCGCGAGGAGGCCGGGGCGCTGCTCGCGCAGGCAAAGCTGGCCCTGGAGGTGGGCCTGCTGCGCGACGCCAACGAACTGATCCGCAAGGCCCTGGTCATCCAGCCCGGGCATCTCGAGGCACGACTGCTGCGTGCCCGCATCAGCCTGCTGACCGATCGCCAGCGCCCGACCTTCTGGGCCAACAGCGGCGCCAACGGGTCCGACTGGGAGAAGCAGCAGCTCCTGCGTGAGATCCAGGCCCGGGTGCGCGCCCTTTGCGAGTCGCACCAGCACGCGCTGGCCATCGCCATGCTCGAGCGCGCCTGCCAGGCTGACCCGCAGCAGCGGCAGCTCCAGCAGCTCGCGGCGGTGGTCTGCCTGATCGACGGGCAGCGCGGCAAGGCCATGGAGCATCTGGCCATGCTGCTGGAGCTGGACCCGGCCAACAAGTCCGCCCGGCGGATCTACGCCAAGCTGCTGGCGTTGCGCGACCCGCTGGCGGCGGTGGACCTGGTGCTGGCTGAGCCTCAGCACGCCCAGGCGCCGGAGCTCCTGTTCTGGGCCGCCCGGCTGCTGGCCCAGCAGGGCTACCACGAGCGGGCGAGGAACCTGCTGACCCAGCTCGAACGTCAACCACTGACCGAGCCGGCCAAGGCCACGCCCCGCGTCGCCAGCCCGACGGCGCGCATCGTCGCCAAGGCCATCGCCAGGCCCGTCGCGAAATCCACCTCGAAATCAACATCCAAACCCAAGGGCCGCAAGACCGTCAAGCCCAAACACGCCACGGCCAGCCGTCGTGGGGGCTGAACGGCTTGCCCGGACCACCGCATGCCGCACCCGCCCACCGGCGGGTTTTTTTATGCGCTCGGGCCGCCGATCTCGAAGGTCAATGCCGTCCGGAGCTTCGGGCGGGCGGGCTTGAAGACGATGCGGTTGAGCACGCGTCCCCAGCGGTCCTCGTGGATGAACTGGTCCATGGGCTGCACGACGAACCGGCCCGCGACGCCGGGCATGACGGTCATCCGGACGCTCTTCTTGCCCTTGCCGATCCGCACGGCCCGGCCGGAACGCGCGACGGTCACCGGTTGGAAGGTGACGAAGGCGTCCTCGATCGATCTCGGCTTGCGCGAGAACTCGAAGGTGTCCGTCAGGCGCAGCACGCCCTGGGGTGAGAAGACGAACTTGCGTTCGAGCAGCTTGAGCGTGCGATCAGCGTAGGCGTGCGTCATGTCGATGACGGCCGTGCGATCGCCGCCGCTGTTGAGGCCCTGCGTGGTCAGTGTGCCGTGGTACTGCTCGCCGGGCGGCTGCTCGTGGCCGTTAATTAGTGGCACGGAGTGGCCCAGCGAGCGGCAGTAGAGGATCTCGTACCGCCTGGGACCCCAGGTCTTGGAGGTGTACCAGTGCACGCCGGGGTCGGTCAGGTAGATCTCGCCGTCGCGGACGAACATGAAGCTGCCGACGTCGTTGTCGTTGTGGGGCATGTCGTTGTGGCCGGCGATGGCGG
>JADZCW010000233.1 GCA_020851395.1 Phycisphaeraceae bacterium | reverse complement strand
TGTGGGGGCGGAGTTTGAGCCCCGCCGCCATAAACTCGCCCGGCGGAACAAAGACCGTGGCCTGCTTCTCTCCGGCGGCGTCGAGGGCGCGTTGGATGGCGGCGCTGTCGTCGGTCTTGCCGTCGCCTAGGGCGCCGAAGTCGCGGACGTTGAAGGAGCCTTGTTCCACGGCGATCCCTCCACGGCCCCCCGTCAGCTGTTTACCTGCTCCACTGTTCTACCACGTCCCAGGCAGCACACCACCGTCGCCGCCGCGGTCGCCGCGACCATCGTCCAGGGGAAGGCGACCTTCACCTGACCCCAGCCCCACGGGGCCCAGTGCTTCCAGATGCCATGCTGCATCAGCAGCACCACCAAGAAGCCCGTGACCAGGGCCGCGATGACGCTCGCCTCGCTACCGCGTTTGGTGAACATCGCCGTCAGGAACACCCCCAGCAAGCCGGAGTAGGCGAAGTTCATCACGTTCAGGGCGAAGGTGATGAGTTTTTCGCTGTCGGGGTCGTCGGGCTTCTGCCAGTAGACGCAGAAGCAGGCGAACGCGCCCAGCACCACGCCCCACATGGCCATCGCCCACCGTCCGGCGCTGAGGTAATGCTCTTCGGGCTTGTCCGGACGAAACCGCCGGTAGAAGTCGCCGACGAAGGTCGAGGCCATCGCGTTGAGCGCCGAGTTGAAGCTCCCCAACGCCACGGCGAACAGCCCGGCCAGGAACAGTCCGCGCAGGCCCGCCGGCATCTCATGGAGGATGAAGCTGACAAAAATCTTGGGGCTCTCGACCGGCTGATACGCCGGGGCCATCGCCCCCATCACGTCCGGCCGCTTGTAGAAGATGTACAGCAGCAGCCCCGCCACCAGGAACAGCAGCGTGATCGGCAGGCTCACCAGGATCGCCGTGATCGTCGACAGGCTCCCCTTGGCGGCGCTCTTGCAGGTCAGCACGCGCTGGGCCAGGTCCTGGTCCGTGCCATAGGCCGCGAGGTTAAAGAGCAACAGCCCCGTCAGGGCGGTGATCAGCGTGAAATACTGCGAGAAGTCGATGTGTCCATTCGCCAGCCCCACGTCCAGCACGTTGAGCTTGGACGGCTCGCCCGGCGAGGGGTGACGAAGCGCTTCAAGGATCTCGCTCGTCGGCACGGGAATCCGCCACCACAGGACGATCACCGCCCCCGTCACCGCCCCGACGAGCACGCAAAGCTGCATCACGTCCGTCCAGATCACGCTCTTGATCCCGCCCATGAGGGTGTAGAGCGTGCCGACGATCGTCAGCACGATCACCGCCATGACGAGATGCCAGGTCTGGACATGGTCGAACATCACCAGGGCGGCCGGGATCGCGGCGATGTAGAGCCTCGCCCCGCTGGCGAAGACCCGGCCGACCATGAACATCGCGCTCGCCGCCAGCTTGGCCCGCGGGCCAATCTTCACTTCCAGCAGTTCATAGACCGTCATGACCTGGTGCCGATAGAACGCCGGCACGAACAGCCACGCCACCAGCAGCACCGCGAGCACCGTTCCGATGTTGGCTGAGAGGTACGCCAGGTCGCCGTCGTAGGACAGTTGTGGCCCGCCGACGAACGTTGCGGCCGAGAGCGCTGTCGCCACCACCGAGCACGCCACCGCCCAGACCGGCATCGGTCGATCACCGAGAAAATATTCCCGCGCGCTCTTGAGCTTGCCCCGCGACAGCAGCACGCCCGCCGCCGCGATGATCAGCAGGTAAACACCCAGCACGGCCCCGTCGAGCCAAGAGAAACCCGAAGCCGCCAGCGTCGTGTGGATCACGATCACGCTCTCTTGATGTCCGATGGTCCTTGGTTGCCGCGCGCTTTGCACGCACCGGCCGGCACGTACAAGGTGTTTCAGTTCTGTCACCTATCGTCCAGACCGCGTTATCAGCATTGAAAAGCCGGATCTATCGGCAATAACGCCTTTTGCCGCGGACGCGCCGGGGCTGGCATGAAGATTGCATATTGCTGTTTCAAGGAGCATGGTCGCGCGTCAGGGGTGGCTCGCTGACCGAAACGCTCCGCTAACCGTTCCACCACACACCACGATTCCGGCGGCGCGAGAGGCTCAGGTGTTCGGGCCGTCCGCCCCCGGTCAGCAAGGAGTTCTTGACATGCTCGGTTATCTACTCGACATGGACGGCGTGATCTATCGCGGCAGCAAACTCATCCCCGGCGCAGCCCAGTTCGTCAGCACCCTCACGCAACGCCGGATCCCCTTCATGTTCCTGACCAACAACAGCCAGCGCACCCGCCACGACGTGGCGATCAAGCTCAAGCGCCTGGGCATCGACGTCACCCAGGAGCACGTCTTCACCTGCGCCATGGCCACCGCACGCTACCTCGCGGGCCAGAAGCCCAACGGAACCGCGTTCGTCATCGGCGAGGGCGGCCTGCTCAACGCCCTGCATCTGAACGGCTACGCCATCGTCGACAAGGACCCGGACTTCGTCGTCGTCGGCGAGGGCCGGAGCCTGAACTTCGAGCAGGTCGAGCAGGCCCTGACCATGATCAAGGCCGGCGCCAAGCTTGTGGCGACCAACCTCGACCCCAACTGCCCCACGGCCGCGGGCATGCGCCCCGGCTGCGGCGCCATCGTCGCCATGCTCGAGTCGGCCAGCGGCGTCAAAGCCTTCAGCCCCGGCAAACCCAGCCCGATCATGATGCGGGCCGCCCGCAAGGAGCTCGGCCTGACCGCCGACCAGACGGTCATGATCGGCGACACCATGGAGACCGACATCCTCGGCGGCGTGCAGATGGGCTACAAGACTATCCTCGTCCTCTCCGGCGGCACCAAGCGCGAGGACCTCGGCCGCTACGCCTACGGCCCGGACAAGATCGTCGGCTCCCTGGCCGACCTCGACCCCGACGCCCTGGAGGCGGAGTTCGCCAAGCGCGGGCCCGGCGCGCCGACGCCCGAGGACTCGCTCCTCGGCGCCGCGGCGTGAGCGGCGCCTGCGGTGGTATCCTGATGGCCGATGGATTCGGCCCACACCACCGCTGCGCCCGCCAAGCGCCAGATCATCGGCGCCATGACCGGCACAAGCCTGGACGGTCTGGACTTGGCATTGGTCGAGATCCACGGCCACGGCCTGGACATGACCGCGCGCTGCCTGCACCACGCGCAGTACCCGCTGGGCCCATTGGCCGGTGATCTGGCGGAGCTGGCCGGCGGAAAGGCGGCTACACCGCTGGAATTGGCCCGCGTCGCCCGCAAGCTCGGTGAGCTGCACGCCCAGGCCATCGCGGATTTCCTGGGCCACCACCGCCACACCTCGCCGTGCCTGGTCGCCGCCCACGGCCAGACGCTCTGGCACGCCCCAGCCGAGCACATCAGCGTGCAACTGCTCGATCCTTGGCCGATCGCCCGCCGGCTGAGCCTGCCCGTGGTCTACGACCTGCGTCAGGCCGACCTCGCCGCCGGCGGCCAGGGCGCGCCGATCACGCCGCTGGCCGATTGGATCTTCTTCCGCGACCCGAAAGAGCATCGCCTAGCGGTCAACCTCGGCGGGATCTGCAACGTGACCTATTTGCCCGCGGGTGGATTACCCGAGTCAGTCCGCGGCGAGGACATCGGCCCGTGCAACCTGCTGATCGACGGCGTGGTGCGGGCGCTATTCCCCGATCAGCCCTTCGACCGCGACGGCCGGATCGCCGCGACGGGCCAGGCGCATCCGATCCTTGGTGAATGGGTTATGCAGTCGCCCTTCTTCAGCCGGCCGTGTCCGCGCACAACGGGACGCGAGGACTATCCTCCGGGCTGGGCGGCGGAGCTGGCGCGCAAGGCGACGCCGCTGATGCCGCCGGCCGACGTCGTCGCCTCGGCGGTGGAAGTCGTGGCCCATCGGATCATCCAGTCGTGCCCCGCCGGCGCCAAGCCGCTACGGATCATCCTCGCCGGCGGCGGGGCCAAGAACCCCGTGCTCGTGCAACGCATCGCCGACCTGACGGTTGACGTGGGCCTGGTGACCACCAGCCCGGGCATGGGCGTGCCCGTCGACGCCCGCGAGGCTGCCGAGTTCGCCGTGCTTGGGGCTCTTTCGCAGGATGGTGTGTCGATCACACTTCCGGGAGTCACGGGCGCGGACCGGCCCGGCCGGGCTGGCGCGTGGGCTTACCCATAACGATGGAGACGAGTCATCGACGCACCACTTCCTGATCGCGGGCATCTGCTGACCGAGACCCGTCTGGCCGACTCGGCGAACCTCGACGCGCTGAGCACCGCCGACGTGCTGGCGGTGATGAACGAGCAAGACGCATTGATTCACACGGTGCTGCGTGCGGCCATCCCGGCGATCGCGGGCCTGATCGACGCGGTGGCCGCGGGGATGAATCGCGGCGGCAGGCTGATCTACGTCGGCGCCGGCACGTCGGGCCGATTGGGCGTGCTCGACGCCTCGGAATGCCCGCCGACGTTCTGCACCAGTCCGCGCCAGGTCGTCGGCATCATCGCCGGCGGCGATCCCGCCCTTCGCCGCAGCAGCGAGGGCAAGGAGGACGACCCTCAGGGCGCCGTGCCCGAGCTCGAGACGCTCGAGATCGACGACCGCGACACCGTGATCGGCATTGCCGCCGGCGGGACGACGCCCTACGTCCACGGCGCGCTACAGCACGCCAAGGCACAGGGAAGCACGGTGGGCCTGATCACCTGCGTCCGCGCCGACGCCGTGCAGGGCC
>JADZCW010000232.1 GCA_020851395.1 Phycisphaeraceae bacterium | reverse complement strand
GTTCCCGACGTGCGATTCGGAGCTGGCTCGTTCCTGGTAGAACTCCTGGAGCAGGCCGTCCTCCATGATGGCGATGCGGCACTCCTCGCCGCGGGCATAGTTGATGAACATTTCACGATTGGGCATAGATTCCTCTGAGAGTTGGATCCGTTGTCCGCGCCAAGCGTGCGCCACGGTCCTGCGTGCGGCCCGGAAGCTCCACTGGAAACTTCCGGGCGGGGCTTACTGGGCGATGCGTCGGCCGTCGAAGACGTCGGGGACGACGCGTCTGACCTCCTCGCGCAGGAAGTTGTGGACCTCGCGGTGGGAGTCGAACTCCAGAGACCGCCGGGCCACGCGCTGGCACTGCTTGATGCTGACGGAACGGATGATTTTCTTGACCTCCGGGATGGCCGGTGGCGTGATGGAGAACGTCCGCAGACCCAGGCCCAGCAGGAGCATGACGAATTCGGGTTCACCGGCCATCTCGCCGCACAGGCTGACATCAATGCCGGCCCGGTGGCCGGCGCGGATGACGTCGCGGATGAGCTGGATGACCGCCGGGTGCGCCCCGGTGTAGAGGCTGGCGATCCGCTCGTTGCTGCGGTCGACGGCCAGGGTGTACTGGATGAGGTCGTTGGTGCCGATGCTCACGAAGTCCACTTCGCGGCTGATCTTGCCGGCCTGCAACGCGGCCGAGGGGACCTCGATCATCACGCCCACGGGGATGTCCGTGGCGTGCGGCACGCCCTGCTCGTCGAGGTCCTCCATCACGTCCGAGAGGATCATCTTCGCCTGCCGCAGCTCCATCAGGTTGCTGATCAGGGGGAACATGATCCGGATCGGCCCGTGGGCGCTCGCCCGCAGGATGGCCCGCAGCTGCGTCTTGAACAGCGAGAGGTTCTGCAGGCACAGCCGGATGGACCGGCAGCCCAGGAACGGGTTGTTCTCGGCGTGGAAGTTGACGCTGTGGTGATGGATCTTGTCCGCCCCCAGGTCCAGCGTGCGGATCGTCAGGGGCCTACCCGCGGCGGCCTCGATGGCCTGGAGATACGCGTCGAGCTGCTGCTGCTCGGCCGGCTCGATCTCGCTGGCCAGGAACAGGAACTCCGTCCGGTAGAGCCCCACCCCCACCGCCCCCTTCTCGATCGCCGGGGCGATCTCGCTGGGGAACTCGATGTTCGCCAGCAACGTCACCTCCGTCCCGTCGGTGGTGATCGCCGGCTGACGCGCCACCTTGCCCAGCGAGGTCTCGAACTTGACGATCTGCTCGATGTACTGGCGGTACTCGAGCAATTGGGCCGCGTCGGGGTTGATGATCACCTGCCCGCGGTTGCCGTCGATGATCACCGTGTCGCCGGAGGAGATGTGGGCGGTGATGTCCTCGAGCCCCACGATCGCCGGGATGCCCAGGGCGTGGGCGAGGATGGCCGTGTGGCTGGTCCGTCCGCCGGCGTCGGTGGCCAGGCCCTTGATCAGCGTCTTGTCCAGTGAGGCGGTCTGGCTTGGCGTCAGGTCGTGGGCGATCAGGGCCGCCTCGTGCCGGATCTGTGAGAGGTCCGGCCCCTCGCCGCCGAGGAGGTTCCTCAAGATGCGGCGTTCGAGGTCCCAGACGTCCTTGACGCGGTCGTGGAAGTAGGGGTTCTCGAAGGCCAGGAACTGGGCGGCGAGCCCGCGCATGGCCGAGTAGACGGCGTACTCGGCGGTGACGCGTTCGCGATCGATCATCTGCTCGAACTGCCCGACGAGCTGTGGGTCGCGCAGCATCGCCAGGTGAAAGTCGAAGATCTTGGCCATCTCCGGGCCGATCTCGGCCGCGGTGCGGGCGGTCAGGTCCTCGACGTCCTTGGCGCTGGCGTTTAATGCGGCGGTCAGGCGTTCGCGCTGCTCGACAATCTTCTCGGCCGGGACGAGCCGGCGGGGGATGGGCTGATCCACGGCGTCAAGCACCACGGCGCGGGTGATGGCCACGCCTGGCGAAACCGGAATCCCATGTCTGATCTGCATATACGCTTCAATCCACTGCCGAGCGGCCTCGGGCGACCGGGGTTGGCGATCAAGCTGGGGCACACCCGATGGGGTGGAGGCCCAGCGATCAAGCCGGGCGGCAAAGCCGCCAATCGCCCAAGTGTACCAATTCCTCGGCGGACAAGGCGATGCAAATAAGCCGCACACCGGAATCCTATAAAAAGCCCGTGGACAGGAGCCCACGGGCTTTTGATGGTCACGCGTGTTTGGGGATAACTCAGATCCCCGCGGCCTTGGCCAGTTTCTTGGCCAGGTCGGTCTTCTCCCAGGTGAACCCCTCGCCGTCCCGCCCGAAGTGGCCGTGGCGGGCCGTCTGCTTGTAGATCGGCCGGCGGAGCTTGAGGTGCTCGATGATGCCCCGGGGCGTCAGCGGGAAGAACTCTCGCACGAGCTTGCCGATCTTCTTCTCGTCGATCTTGGCCGTGCCCTGGGTGTCGACCAGCACACTCAGCGGCTGGGCGATGCCGATGGCGTAGGCGAGCTGGACCTCGCAGATGTCCGCCAGGCCGGCGGCGACGATGTTCTTGGCGATGTACCGGCCCATGTAGCTGGCCGAGCGGTCAACCTTGGTCGGGTCCTTGCCGCTGAAGGCGCCGCCGCCGTGGCAGCCGCGCCCGCCGTAGGTGTCGACGATGATCTTGCGGCCGGTCAGGCCCGTGTCGCCGTGCGGCCCGCCGATCTCGAACTGCCCGGTGGGGTTGACGTGGATGATCACGTCCTTGGCCTTGTAGAGCTTCTTGGGCATCACCGGCTCGATGATGTGCTTGATCACCGCCGTCTTGAGCTGGGCCTGCTTCTTGGCGCCATTCCACATCGGGCTGTGCTGGGTCGAGAGCACGACGGTGTGGATCCGCCTGGGCTTGGTGCCCTCGTACTCGACGGTGACCTGGCTCTTGGCGTCGGGCCGCAGGCCGGGGATGAGGTTCTTCTCGCGGGCGTAGGCTTGCCGCTCGACCAGGCGGTGCGAGAGGTAGATCGGCATGGGCATCAGCGAGGGCGTCTCCCGGCAGGCGAAGCCGAACATCAGGCCCTGGTCACCGGCGCCTTCCTTGTCCACGCCCATGGCGATGTCGGCCGACTGGCCGTGGATGGTCCGGACCACCGCGCAGCTCTCGGCGTCGAACCGCATGGCCGGGTCCGTATAACCGATCTCGCGGAGCGTCTGGCGGACGGTCTGCTCAACACCTTCCAGGGCCCGGATGGCCTTGTCGTTGTGGACCGTCACCTCGCCGGCGACGACCACCAGGCCGGTCGTGCAGAGGGTCTCGCAGGCGCACCGGGCCATGGGATCAGCCGCCAGGAGCGAGTCCAGCACGGCGTCTGAAATCTGGTCGGACACCTTGTCGGGGTGGCCCATGGAGACGGATTCGCTGGTGAAAAGGTGAACACCGTTGCTGTAGTTGGCGGCCATTCGCAAAGCTCCGTGATTCGAGTGAAAAAAGAGTGTGCCAGGTGGTGCGAGCCCACCGTTGTAACGGATGAACCCGGCGGGGGCAAGAAACCGAGAAGCGTGCCCCGGGGCCGGCGACTGCCCAACGCCCTGACCGTGTTCTAACCCTGGGCAAACCTGCCGGTCACGGCAGAAAGTTGCCCCCAAAGAATTTCAGGATTCTCGCCCCGCGTGGTCGATGCATAAAGCCATGTCGGCAGCGTAACTTCCGAACCATTTCTCACGCAGCGAGAGCCCCATGGCGACAGTGCGTTCCGCCCGAACAACAGCCCGCCCCACCGTCGGCGTTTTGCGGGGGCTGGGCGAGGCCGCCGTCACCGCCAACCAGTTGCATGACTTGCTCGAGCAGAGCCGGCAGGAACAGATCCGCCTGGCCAAGCTTGTCCGCTGCGTCGAGACGGCCGACCCGCAGCGCCTCGCCCAGATCATGGCCGAGGTCGAGAATCGCACGCGCACCATCGACACCTGGCTGACCCAGCGACTGGGTGAACTCCAGTCGGCGGAGCATTCCCTCACCCAGCGGCAGAATAAGCTCGAACAGCTCGAGGCCAGCCTCCGTCAGATCGCCGAGGGGCTGACTGAGCAGATCCAGAAGATCGAGCCCGCCCGTCGGCAGGTCCAGGCCGTGGCCGAGGAGACCCGCGTCGTGGTGACCCAGGTCACCGAGGAGGCCGGCGAACAGGTCAACCAATGGCTGTCGAAGATCGACGGCCGGTTCGACGCCATCAACCGCGTCGAGGCCACCCTGGAAAAACGCATCAAGCTCCTGGACACCCAGGCCGTCAAGGCCATGGAGCCCATCCAGCAGGCTCTGCAGGAAAGCCTCGAGGCCATGCAACGGCAGGTCGCGACATTCCTCGAGCCCATCGAGGCCCAGATTCACCAGCGCATCGAAGAGTTGCAGGAGGCGGGCAAGACGTTCGACGCCTCGACCCAAGACAGGCTCGAACACCTGCGGGCCGAGTCCGACCAGGCCTTCGAGGCCATGCGTCAACGTCTGGCCGCCTGGGCCGAGTCACTCGGGACGCTCCAGAACAAGGCCCAAGAGGGCGTGACGGAGCTGTCGGGCAAGATCGAGAGCCTCTGTGAGCAGGCCCGCCAGTGGGGCCAGGACTTCGAGCGGCGCATCGAGGAGCACGGCCGACGGATCGATGAACAGATCGAGGCCCGCGGACAAGCGATCGACCAACGGATCGAATCCCGCGGCCAGGAGACCGTCGAGGCGGTCGCCCAGGAGGCGCAGCAGGAACACGAGCGGGCCACCGCCCGCCTCGTCGCCTGGCGGCAGAACGCGCAGGACGTCCTCGACGAACTGCGGCACGCCTTCGAGGAGCAACTGCGGGCCGAGCAGGTGGCCGTGCTCACCCAGGCTCAGCAGCGATTCGCGGATCAGCAGCAGGCGCTGAGCAACCTTGGCCAGAGCTGTCAGGAACAACTCGCCCGCGGCGTCGAGCAGGCGGCTGAGCAGGAGACTGTCCTACGCCAGCGGCTCGAGCAGACTCGTGAGAACGCTGAAAAGGCCCTGGCCTCGCTCGGGCAGCGTCTGGAAGCCGCAGCAAGCGCTGCCGAGGCCGCCCAAGGCAACCTCGACGCCCGCGCGGCCCGGCTGGTCAGCGATCTTCAACAGCGGGCCCTGGACGCCGCGGCCCCCTTCCAACGCGACATCGAGGATCGCCGGCAAGAGACCGAGCAGATGCTCCGGCAGTTCCAGCATGAGGCCGGGCAGACGCTCCGCCGGCTGGAGGAAACCTTCCGGGGGCAGGTCGAGTCGCACCAGCAGGCCATGCTCGAGGGTCGCCAGGCGGCCCGGCAGGACCTCGATCGCGCCGCCTCGGCGGCCGTGTCCGCGGCCGAGCAGGCCCGGCTCCAGACACAGGAATTGCTCGACCGCGCCTCGCTGCGCCTGGGCGAGCTCAAGAGCATCGCCCAGCGTCTGCACGAGGAGTTCGAGCAGGACGTGCGGAGCTCCGTGACGCAGCACCTCAAGGAACTGACCGACCACCTGGCCAACGCCGACGACCAGACGGAGCTACGCCTAGACACGCTGCGCGTGGAGCTCGAGAAGCTCGAGAAGCAGGCCGGCATCGCCGCCGAGACGGCCGGGAAGAAGCTGATGGAGGTCGAGCGGGAGTGGACGGACCGCTACTCGAGCCTTCAGGAGGCGGCCGTCGCCTCGCTGGCGGCGCTCGACCAAAACATCACCAAACGGCTCAATAGCGCCCAGATCAACCTCGACGCCATCACGGAGCGCACCGCATCCGAGCTGGCCGAGAAAGTCCGCCAGCAGCAGACAGCCTTCGACGAGGTGCTCGCCGGCCACCAGCACGGCCTGGAGCTGCGTACGCAGCAGTTCGAGCAGGTCGCCGCCGCGATGGCCGAGGCCTTCGAGCATAGGCTCGACCAGCAGATCGTGGCGATGCGTCAAGAAGCCATCAAGACCGCCGAGCCGCACGCCCAGGTCCTGCGCGAGCAGGTCATGGCCTGGATCGCCTCGCAGGTCGAGACGTGGAAGGCCCAGGCCCGTCAGGCGATGTCGCAGGCCGTCGAGGCTGTGCGTCCGAGCCGCACCGCCCAGGCCCAGCAGCACGCGGCTGAGCTGACCCTCATGCTCGAGAAGCACAAGGAAGAATTCCGGGGGGCGATCGCCGAGTGGTCCGAGCAGTTCAGGCAGACGACCCAGCAGGCCCGCCACGAGGCCCAGGTCATCCAGAGCACGCTCGAACAGGAGCTCGGCGCGGGCCTGGACAGCCTCGACCAGAAGGCGGCCGCCTATCTCGAAGAGCTCAGCCAGAAGCTCCACGCCCAGCTCGCTGATCTGCGTGACAAGGGCCAAGAGGCTCTCTCACCGATCAGCCAGCAGGCGGCCGACGCGGCTCAGAAGTCGCTCGATGAGCTCGAGCAGAGCCTGCGGCAGCGGATCGGCCAGCTGCGCTCGAGCGCTCAGGCCATGGTGGAGTTGATCGAGCAGCAGATGAACCGCCGGATCGAGGCCCTGACCCCGCAGGCGACCGCCGCGGCCGAGCAGGCCGAGCAGGCCCTGCACCAGAAACTCGACCAGCTCCAGCAAGAGGTCCAGAGCCAGACCCACGTCATGGGCGCCAAGCTCACTAAGCGGATCAGGACGATCGAGCCCAAGATGCAGTCGGTGATCTCCGCGGCCGAGGAATCCCTGCGGCAGAAGCTGGCCGACCTGCACGCCCAGACCAACCGAGTCGTCGAGTCGCTGTCGGAGTCATCCCCCTCAGCGGACCTTGTATCGGTGAACGTCGAGCATCACGACGCATCGGACCAGGACACCAGCCCGTTGGCCGTCCTGCCCTCGCCGGACATGGAGCGACTGGCCGAGGCCAGGCATCGCGTGCGCGACATCTCGGCGAAGATCAAGGGCGCGAAGGCCGATGCCTCGGCCGAGGAAAAGACGTCCAAGGCCCGCAAGCCCCGGCCGCCCAAGACCAACGGCAAGTCCGGCCGCATCGCCGGCTGAGTCTGGACAGGTGATCCCTCAACAACACAACCCAGGGCCCGGGAGCCCTGAGTTGTGTTGTATGAGTGGCGATGATTGAGCGAGATCACGCGTGGGCGGCGTGGGCCGTCTGGGCGATCTCCTGGAAGAAGTCATTGCCCTTGTCGTCGACGATGATGAAGGCGGGGAAGTCGACGACATCGATCTTCCGAATCGCCTCCATGCCCAGCTCCTCGAAGTCGACCAGCTCGACTTTCTTGATGTTGTTCTGGGCCAGGATGGCCGCAGGCCCGCCGATCGAGCCGAGGTAGAAGCCCCCCCACTTCTTGCAGGCGTCGGTCACGGCCTTGGAGCGGTTGCCCTTGGCGATCATGATCAGCGACCCGCCCTTGGACTGGAAGAGATCGACGAAGCTGTCCATCCGCCCCGCCGTCGTCGGGCCGAAGGAACCGGACGGCATGCCCTCCGGTGTCTTGGCCGGGCCGGCGTAATAGATGGGGTGGTTCTTGAAGTACTCGGGCATGGGTTTGCCCTCGTCCAGGAGCTTCTTGATGCGCGCGTGGGCCAGATCGCGGGCCACGATCAGCGTGCCGAAGAGACTTAGACGTGTCTTGATCGGCAGCTTGGTCAGAATCGCACGCACTTTCTCCATGCCCATGTTCAGGTCGACGTGCACGGCAGGGGCCATCTCGGGTGCCTCGGCGGGCAGGTACTTCTCGGGGTGGAACTCGAGCTGTTCGAGATAGACGCCGTCCTTGGTGATCTTGGCCTTGATGTTGCGGTCGGCCGAGCAGGACACGCCCAGGCCGATCGGGCAGGACGCCGCGTGGCGAGGCAGGCGGATGACGCGCAGGTCATGGGCCACGTACTTGCCGCCGAACTGGGCGCCGATGCCGCACTTCTGCGAGGCGTCGAGGATCTTCTTCTCCATCTCCAGGTCGCGGAAGGCCCGCCCACCGGGTGAGCCGGTCGTGGGCAGGTGGTCGAGGTAGCCGGCCGAGGCGAGCTTGACCATCTTGAGGTTGATCTCGGCGCTGGTGCCGCCGATGACGATGGCCACGTGGTACGGCGGGCAGGCCGCGGTGCCCAGGTCCGAGAGCTTGGCCCCGAGGAAGGCCATCATGTCCTTCTCGTTGAGCACGGCCGGCGTCTGCTGGTAGAGGTAAGTCTTGTTGGCGCTGCCGCCGCCCTTGGCCATGAAGAGGAACTTGTACTCGCCGCCTGTCTCGGCGGAGATGTCGATCTGGGCCGGCAGGTTGTTGGCTGTGTTCTTCTCCTGGAACATCGCCAAGGGGGCGATCTGCGAGTAGCGCAGGTTCCGCTCCTGGTAGGTCTGCCAGACGCCCTCGGTCAGGGCCTCGGCGTCGTCGAAATCGGTCAGGACGAACTGGCCCTTCTTGCCCATCACGATGGCCGTGCCGGTGTCCTGGCAGGTGGGCAGCTTGCCCGCGGCGGCGACGACGGCGTTTTGGAGGTGGGTGTAGATCACGAAGCGGTCGTTGTCCGACGCCTGGGGGTCGTTGAGCTCAGCCTGGAGCTGCGCGAGGTGCTTCGGCCGCAGGTAGAACGACACGTCGATGAAGGCCTGCCTGGCCAGCAGCGTCAGGGCCGCGCGGTCGACCTGGAGGTATTTGCGGCCATTGACTTCGACCTCTCTGACGTGGTCCTTGGTCAAGAGGCGGTAGGTCGTGTCGTCCGGGCCGTACTGGTAGGTCGGTTCGTAGGCGAAACCGGGCATGGTGGGGAGTCCTTGAGGGAGTGAATATCGGGCGGGATAGGAGGTCATTTTATCAAGAAAAGGCTGTTTCATCGAATGACCGCGGCGATACACTGAGCCGTGAAGGAGATGCGGTGATGACCCAGACGACGCGGATCGAGCGGGATTCGATGGGTGAGATGCGGGTGCCTGTCGACGCCCTTTGGGGCGCGAGCACACAGCGGGCGGTGGAGAACTTTCCCGTCAGCGGGCGCGCGATCCCGCAGGAAGTGATCCACGCTCTGGGGCTGCTCAAGGCGGCGTGCGCGGGGGTCAACCTGGAGCTGGGCAAGCTTTCGAGGGAGCTGGCTGAGCCGATCATCGCCGCGGCGATGGAGGTGGCCGAGGGCAGGCATGACGGTCACTTCCCAGTGGACGTCTACCAGACCGGCTCGGGCACCAGCTCGAACATGAACGCCAACGAGGTGATCGCCAACCTGGTCAACCGGAAAAACGTCCCTGGCGTGAAGATTCATCCCAACGACCATGTCAACATGGGTCAGTCGTCCAACGACACCTTTCCCACGGCCATGCACGTCGCGGCGGCGCGGATGATCAAGGACGGGCTCATCCCCGCCCTGCGTCGCGTTCAGGAAACGCTCGCCAAGCACGCCAAGGACTGGGACGGCATCGTCAAGGTCGGCCGCACGCACCTGATGGACGCCACGCCGATCCGCATGGGCCAGGTGTTCTCCGGCTACGCCCGGCAGATGGAACTCGCCGTCATGCGAGCCGAGGCGGCCTACTGCTCGATGCGCTTCAACGTCCCGATCGGCGGCACGGCCGTGGGCACGGGGATCAACACCCACGCCGAGTTCGGTCGGCGCGTCTGCGCGGAGTTGTCGCGTCTGACGGGCGTCGAATTCGTCGAGGCTGAGAACCATTTCGAGGCCCAGGCAACCAAGGACGGCTTCGTCTCCGCTTCGGGTCAGCTCAAGACGATCGCCGTCTCGCTGTCAAAGATCGCCGGCGACATCCGCCTGCTCGGCAGCGGCCCGCGCTGCGGCCTGGGCGAGCTGCAACTGCCGGAGATTCAGCCGGGCTCCTCGATCATGCCCGGCAAGGTCAACCCCGTGATCTGCGAGTCGGTGATCCAGGTGGCCGCCCGCGTGATCGGCAACGACGCGACGATCACCGTGTCCGACCTCGGCGGCGTCGGCTCGCTCTTCGAGCTCAACGTGGCGATGCCGGTGATAGCCCAGGCGCTGCTCGAGTCGATCCAGCTCTTGACAAGCGTCAGCCACGTCCTGGTCGACAAGCTCCTGGTGGGCCTGAGGGTCAACGAGGCCCGCTGCCGGGAGCTGATGGAGCAGTCGCTGATGATGGTCACCAGCCTCGCCCCGGTGCTCGGCTACGACCAGGCCGCCAAGCTGGCCAAGCGGGCCATGGCGGAAGGAAAGACGATCCGGCAGACGGTGCTTGAGGAGAAGCTGCTTGAAGCATCAAAGCTCGACGCCCTGCTGGACCCGCGTTCGATGACGGAGCCTGGCGGCAGCGGCGCGGCCGGCGGATCATAAACCGGTCTATTCACTCTCGGAAGCGGTGACGTCGACGAGCTCCGCCTCATCGCGGACGTGGGTCACCGTGGCCGAGGCGCCCACGAGCAGGGCGTCCTTGGCCGTCGAGTCGTCGCCGTTGAGCAGGAACTCGGTGCGGTCGCCGACCTCGAACTCGATGGTCTTCTGATCATCGCCTTCGCCGACCGAGAGCTCAAAGCTCTTGTAGTCATCGTCAACCGAGGCGATCCGCCCTTCGGTGATCTCCGCCTCGGGCCGACCGGTCGCCCGGCCGACAAGCAGCGTCAGAGCAACCACCACGGCGAACAAACCATACGACCACTTCTGAACCACGGGAGGACCTCCACACGGGCCTGCGGACACGGCCGATTGTCTTTTCAGGGGACGTTGAAGGGTAAAGGCCCGCCCCGCGCGGGTCAAGGTCCACAGCCGAGTCTGTCAACGGCGCGGGCCATCCAACCCCCGGCCTAACCCTCGCAGCATCTTGAGTTATCAAAAAAACCTCTCCGGGAGTCATCCCGAAGAGGTTGGAGCGAGTTAGTTCATCCGGGCCCGTCAACCACGGCGTGCCTCGTCGGCACGCCCATGCGCGATCAGGCCAAGGGACCATCGTTAATCCTTCTCCTTGCCCTTGTCGCCCTTGTCCTTGTCTTTCTCTTTGCCTTTGTCCTTGTCTTTGCCTTTATCGCCCTTGTCCTTGCCCTTATCTCCCTTGTCTTTGTCCTTGTCCTTGCCCTTGTCACCCTTGTCCTTGTCTTTGCCCTTGTCGCCATCCTTGCCGGGCTTGGTGATGGCGTTGACCTTGGTCGCCGTGCCGTCGACATGCGCGACCTTCACGCGGTTGCCGACCACCAGCACCTTGTCGATGGTCGAATCTTCGCCGTCGAGCATGTATTTGGTCTGGTCGTTGACCTGGATGGTCATCTTGTGGGCCTTGTCGCTCTCGCCCATGGTCAGCTCGAAGCTCATGTGATCATCCGCGACGGCGGTGATCTTGCCCACGCTCATCCGGGCGTGGTCCTTGGGCGCATCCTCGGCACGGGCGGGCAGAGCCTGCATCATCAGGCCCATCAGCATCACGGTTCCCAGGGTCAGCCAATGACGACGATTCATGCGATGCTCCTTCCATGAACAAGCGTCCAACAGCTAACCCACAAGGATCGGCCGTCGGACGCTGTGCTTGGTCGTGGATTTCAGTGACGCCACCTCTCCGGAGCGGGGCAAAGCCCACCGGAGCGGTCTTTCAACTGTATGTACGCAGGCGGCAGGAGAAAGTTCATGGCACCCAATCCTCCCCTCGGCATGGTAGGCGCCAGGCTTTCAATTTCGCCTGCCCATGCCGGGCAATCCTTTACGGACAATAGGATAAACATGTGCCCGTTATGGTGGAACCTGCCCGGGTCTATAATCCGCCCATGCGATCGGGCAGCACACATGAATTAATCGTCATAGGCGGCGGCCACGCGGGCCTGGAGGCGGCTTGGGCGGGGGCAAACCTCGGCGCGCGGACCGCCCTGGTGACGATCGACCCGACCAAGATCGGGGCCATGAGCTGCAACCCAGCCATCGGCGGCCTGGCCAAGGGACAGATCGTCCGTGAGGTCGACGCGCTGGGCGGGCTGATGGGCCTGGTCGCCGACGCCACGGGCATCCAGTTCCGCATCCTCAACGCCACGCGTGGGCCGGCCGTGCACGGGCCGCGCTGCCAGTCGGACAAGTACCGCTACGCCTGGGAGGCCCAGCGCCTGATCGCCCTGCGGCCGCAGATCGACGTGATCGCCGGCGTGGTGGCACGTCTGATCGTCGAGGACGGCCGGATCGTCGGCGTGGAGATCGACCCACCGCCAGCCGCCAACCCCAACGCCACGCCCGCGGTGCTCGGGGCGTCGCCCTATGAGCGACTGCGACGCAACGACGACGATTCGCACAAGCCCGCGATCGAGATCACCCAACGGACGCGCCTGCTCGCCCCGGCCGTCGTTCTGACCACCGGCACGTTCATGCGCGGCCTCCTGCACACCGGCCCCCGGAAGATCGAGGGTGGCCGCATCGGCGAGGCCCCAGCCAACGCGATCAGCGACTCCCTCCGCGAGTTGGGCTTCGACCTCGGTCGGCTCAAGACCGGCACGCCGCCGCGCCTCGACGGCAAGACGATCAACTTCGACGCCCTGCCCGTGCAGCCGGGCGACGACACGCCTGTGCCTTTCAGTGAGATGTCCGCGACGCAAGTGGGCGACTCGCCGCTCTATGACGGCGTTTTCGAGCGTTTCCCCGTGCTGCCCCAGCGCCCCTGCTGGATCACGCACACCTCCGAGGCTGTCCACGAGCTGATCCGGGGCAACCTCCACCTGGCCCCGATGTACAACGGCCAGATCCAGACCACCGGCCCGCGCTACTGCCCGAGCATCGAGGACAAGGTCGTGCGCTTCCGCGACAAGACCTCGCACCACGTCTTCCTCGAGCCCGAGTCGCTCGACACCGACGAGGTCTACTGCAACGGCATCTCGACGTCTCTGCCCGCCGAGGTGCAGGACCAGATCATCGCCGGCCTGACCGGCTGCGAACGCGCCAAGGTCCTGCGCTATGGTTACGCGGTGGAATACGACATGGTCTATCCGCACCAGATCGACGCCACGGGCATGACCAAGCACGTCGCGGGTCTCTTCCTGGCCGGGCAGATCAACGGCACCAGCGGCTACGAGGAGGCCGCCTGCCAGGGACTCATCGCCGGGCTCAACGCCGTGCGCTTCGCCCGCGGGCAGGAACTCGTCCGCCTGCGGCGCGACCAGGCCTACACCGGAGTCTTGATGGACGACCTGGTGACCAAGACGCCGCGCGAGCCCTACCGCATGTTCACCAGCCGGGCTGAGTTCCGCCTGGAGCTGCGGGCGGACAACGCCGACACGCGCCTCACGCCCCTCGGCCGCGAATACGGCCTGGTGGACGACGCCCGCTGGACGATCTACGAATCCCGGCAGCGGGCCGTCGAATCGCTGCGAGCCGCGATGTCAGCGG
Source organism: Phycisphaeraceae bacterium (assembly GCA_020851395.1). Taxonomy (GTDB): domain Bacteria; phylum Planctomycetota; class Phycisphaerae; order Phycisphaerales; family Phycisphaeraceae; genus JADZCW01. The sequence continues at coordinate 14,001 of JADZCW010000232.1, read as the reverse complement.
CGAAGCACCTGGGCGTGCGATTGATCGACTGGGCCAAGCGGCCCGAGGCGACGGTCGAGTCGCTGACGGGCATCTTGGGACCGCAAGCTCCGGATCGCCGCGTGCTGACCAAGCTGCTGGCCGAAGTGCAGTACGCCGGCTACCTCACACGCCAGCGGCAGGAGATGGAGCGGCTGTCCAGGCAAGAGTCGCAGCCGCTTCCGGCCGATCTTGATTATCTCCGCGTGGAGGGTCTGGGCACGGAGGCCCGCCAGGCGCTCAACAAATTCCGCCCCGCCACGTTCGGCCAGGCGGCGCGCCTCGCCGGCATCACCCCGGCGGACCTGATGGTCCTGACCGTCGCCGTCGCCCGATGAAGACGTAGGGCACGCACCCTGCGTGCCATGGACGGATTGTTCGCCCCATATTTCGGCACGCAGGATGCGTGCCCTACCACTGGAAATCGCCGCATGCCCCCCACTGATCAACCCTCGCCCTGCCTGCTGGTGATCTTCGGCGCCTCGGGCGATCTGACCCAGCGCAAACTGGTCCCCTCGCTGTACGACCTGTTCCAACAGGGCCTGCTGCCAGAGCACTTCACCGTGCTGGGCGTGAGCCGGACGGGCATGAGCGATGATGATTATCGGGGCAAGATGCTCGAGTCCGTGCGGAAGCATGCCCGCAAGTTCGACCAGGGCCAGTGGGACGCCTTCGCCAAGCTCCTGCACTACCACCCGGCCGACCCGACCAATGAGGCTGACTTCTCCGGCATCTCCGGGCGGATGAGCCAGGTGGCGACCGATCACCAGACGGGCGACAACGCCCTGTTCTACCTCTCGCTGGCCCCGCAGTTCTACGACGCGGTGATCTCGAACATCGGCTCATCCGGCCTGGTGACCGAGGGCAAGTCGTGGTGCAGCATCAACCGCCTGGTCCGGCCGTGGCAGCGGATCATCGTGGAAAAGCCCTTCGGGCATGACGTCGAGTCAGCCGCCCACCTCAACCGGGTGCTCGGGCGCGTCTTCGAGGACGAGAGCGTCTTCCGCATCGACCACTACCTAGGCAAGGAGACGGTGCAGAACCTGATGGTCTTCCGGTTCGCCAACGCCATTTTCGAGCCGATCTGGAACCGTCAGTACATCGACCACGTGCAGGTGACGGCGGCTGAGACTGTCGGCGTCGAGGGCCGGGGGAGTTACTACGACTCGGGCTCCGGGGGCGCCATGCGGGACATGATCCAGAGCCACCTCCTGCAGGTGATGGCCGTGGTGGCGATGGAGCCGCCGGGCACGATGCAGGCCCAGGACATCCGCACGGAGACGACCAAGGTCCTCAACGCCGTCCGGCCGATCGACCCCAAGCACGCCGAGGAGTCGGCCGTGCGCGGTCGATATGGCGCGGGACTGGTCAGCGATCAGGCCGTGCCGGGTTATCTCCAGGAGCCGGGCGTCGGCGAGAACAGTCAGACGGAGACCTACGCGGCCCTTCGCGTGGACGTGGACAACTGGCGGTGGCAGGGCGTGCCGTTCTTCCTGCGTTCGGGCAAGCGGATGGCCCGCAAGCTCACGCAGGTGGTCGTGCAGTTCAAGGCCCCGCCGCATGTTCTGTTTAGCCACCGCAAGGCCGACGGGCCGCAGCGCAACCGGATCGTCATCAACGTCCAGCCCGACGAGGGCATTCACCTGAGTTTCCAGGGGAAAATTCCGGGGGTGGGCATGAAGATCGGGGCCGTCGAGATGGACTTCGACTACGCCGAGCAGTTCAAGGCCCAGCCCCCGGAGGCGTATGCCACGCTGCTGCTCGACGCGATGCGGGGGGATCAGACGCTCTTCAAACAGCGTCAGGAGATCGAGCAGGCCTGGCGGATCGTTCAGCCCATCCTCGACACCTGGGCCGGCGACACGGAGGCGGCGCTGCCCACCTACGCAGCCGGGACATGGGGGCCGACGGACGCGGACTACTTCATGGCCAGGCAGGGCCGACAGTGGTTGAATGCGTAGGCTGTATCCTCGGTGAAGCCAGGGGCTGAAGTCGTCAGGACGTGACATGACCGAACCGTCATCCAAGGAATCGAGACCCTCGGCCGAGCCGCTGGACCTGCCCGGCGACGTGCACGTGGCCGAGTCGCACAGCGAGCTCCTGGACAACCTCGCGGCGATCATGCTGCGCAACGCGATGCGGTCCATCCAGCAGCGTGGCGTGTTCCATCTGGCGCTTTCCGGGGGCTCGACGCCCGAGCCCTTTTATGTCCGCCTGGTCATCGACCCGCGCTACCGCCTCTTCCCCTGGCCCAGCACGCACCTCTGGATCGTCGATGAGCGGCGGGTCCCGCTCGATCACGAGCAATCCAACTTCAACATGATCCGCCAGACGTTGTCGGACCACGTGCCCATGCGCAAGTCGCAGGTGCACCCGATGCCGGTCGATGAGGCCGACCCGGCCGCGGCGTATGAGCGGGAGCTGCGTGAGCACATCCCTTTGTACTCGCCGCCAAACAACCGCCGTCCGGACGATCAGCCGCCGCCCGGTGCAGCCACGATGCCCCGGCTGGATTTCGTGCTCCTGGGCATGGGCGAGGACGGGCACACCGCAAGCCTGTTCCCGGGCTCACCGGCGCTGGCCGAAAAGCAGCGGGCGGTGGTGAACAACGACGGTCCCCACGTCACCCCCCCGCCGCGCGTCACGATGACGTACCCGCTGCTCAACGCGGCCAGGGAGCTGGCCATCCTGGTGACCGGGGAGAAGAAGGCCGCGACGCTCCGCCGCGTACACGACTGCCTGCGTCACTACGGGCCGGACCCGGCGACGCTTCCGATCACCGGCCTGACCCCCCACCGGCCGGACACGGAGATGACCTGGTTCCTCGACCCGGCGGCGGCGGGAAGAGAGCCGGCCGCCACACCCTGAATCGGACCGGACGCTTCGCTTACGCTAGAATGACGTCTTGTCCGTGCCTGGGCATGGCCCAGAATCCACGGACTCGTGGTCGGTATCAGGGGGACTGTTGCGGACTCGCCGATGAACCCAGACGACGTGCCCGCTGGCAAGAAGATCAAGACGCTGCTGGTCGGCAAGGCCCGCGACCCGCTGGACCGGGGGGTGTTTCACCGCCTGTCGCTGGTGGCGTTCTTCGCGTGGGTGGGGCTGGGCGCTGACGGGCTTTCGTCGTCCTGTTACGGGCCGGAGGAGGCCTTCAAGGCGATGGGGGCCTACCCCTACCTGTCGATCTTCGTGGCCCTGGCCTCGGCGCTGACGGTGCTGGTGATCAGCACCAGCTACTCGCAGATCATCGAGCGTTTCCCCTCCGGCGGCGGCGGGTACGTGGTGGCGAGCAAGCTGCTCTCGCCGTCGCTGGGCATGGTCTCGGGCTGCGCCCTGGTGCTGGACTACGTGCTGACGATCGCGATCTCCATCGCCAGCGGGATGGACGCCCTGTTCAGCTTTCTGCCGCAGAACTGGCAGGGTGTGATCGTGCTGGGGATGTCGCTCAAGCTCTGGGCGGTCTTCGCCGGGCTGCTGGGATTGACGATCCTGAATCTCCGCGGGGTCAAGGAATCGGTCATGCCGCTGGTGCCGATCTTCCTGGCCTTCATCCTGACGCACCTGTTCGTGATCGGCAGCGCGATGCTGACGAAGATCACCAATCTCCCGCACGTGGTGGCAAGGACGAGCGACGATCTGTCGGCCGCCACGGGGGCGGTGGGGGCGATGGGCGTGGTGGGCCTACTCCTGCGGGCCTACAGCATGGGCGCCGGCACCTACACGGGCATCGAGGCCGTGAGCAACAACCTGGGCATCCTGCGCGAGCCGCGCGTCCACACGGGCAAGCGGACGATGGGGTACATGGCCGCCTCCCTGGCGATCACGGTGCTGGGGTTGATGCTGGCCTACCTGCTCTTCGACGTGGCGCACGAAGAGGGCAAGACGCTCAACGCCGTGCTCTTCGAGCAGTTCACGGCCCGCTGGCCCGGCACGCTCGGGGACGGGTTCGTCTGGCTGACGCTATTGTCCGAGGCGGCGATCCTGATGATCGCGGCCCAGGCGGGCTTCCTCGGCGGGCCGGCCGTGCTGTCGAACATGGCCCTGGACGGCTGGGCGCCGCGACGATTCGCCAACCTCAGCGACCGGCTGGTGACCGAGAACGGCGTGCTCATGATGGCCGGCGCCGCCGCGGCGGTCATCCTCTTCACCCGCGGCTCGGTCGGCGCCCTGGTCGTGCTCTACAGCATCAACGTCTTCATCACCTTCGTCCTCTCCCAGGCGGGCATGGTCCGGCTGTGGTTCAGCGAGCGCAAGCTGCCCGGATCGCAGTGGAAGAAGGGCATCACGCTCAACGGCACGGGCCTGGTGATCTGCGCGTTCATCCTCATCTCGATCATCTGGATCAAGTTCCACGAGGGCGGCTGGGTCACGCTGCTGATCACGGGCCTGCTGATCCTGGCCGCGGTCGGCATCCGCCGGCACTACCGCAACACGGGCCGGATCCTCCGCCGGCTCGACGCCCTGGTCCGGGCGGCGGAGCTGCCCGCCCCCGTGCACAGCGCGGACGGCCCTCCGCCGGCCTACGACCCGAGCGGCAAGACAGCGGCCGTGCTCGTCGGCGGGTTCAACGGCGTGGGCCTGCACACCGTGCTGAACATCGTCCGGCTCTTCCCGCAGTCGTTCAAGAACTTCGTCTTCATCAGCGTGGGCATCATCGACGCGGGCAACTTCAAGGGCGCCGGCGAACTGGCCCACCTCCAGCAGCACACGCAGCAGCAGGTCGACAAGTACGTCCGCTTCGCCCAGGGCCAGGGCTACTACGCTGAGTCGGTCACCGGCATGGGCATGGACGTCGTGGCTGAGGTCGCCAAGCTCGCGCCGGACATCCTGGCCAAGTTCCCCGACACCGTCTTCTTCGGCGGGCAATTGGTCTTCGATAACGAGACCATGCTCACTCGCTTCCTGCACAACTACACCGTCTTCGCCCTTCAGCGGCGTTTCTACCGCGACGGCGTGCCGGTGGTGATCCTGCCGATCCGGCTGTGATCGATCCGCGGCGGGCTTTTTGACGTCACACGACCAGACCACTAGATTGGCTGGGCTAACCCCAGGAGGTCCGACGATGGCCATCAAGACGTTGTACGACAAGGACGGTTCGATCCAGCCCCTGCAGGGCAAGACCGTGGCGGTGCTCGGCTACGGCTCGCAGGGCCACGCCCACGCCCAGAACCTGCGCGACTCGGGCGTCAAGGTCATCGTGGCCAACCGCAAGGACTCGGCCAACGGCAAGCTCGCCATCGAGCACGGCTTTACCCCCCTGCCCGTGGCCGACGCGGTCAAGCAGGCGGACCTGATCATCCTGACGCTCCCCGACGAGGTCCAGCCGGACGTCTTCAAGAACGACATCTCACCGAATCTCAAGCCCGGCGCGACGATCGGCTTCACCCACGGCTTCAACATCAACTTCAAGACGATCGTCCCGCCGCCCAGCAGCGACGTGATCATGGTCGCACCCAAGGGTCCGGGCCACACCGTCCGCTCGGAGTTCGAGCGCGGCGGGGGCGTGCCCTGCCTGCTGGCCGTGCACCAGGACAAGAGCGGCAAGGCCTTCGACGTGGCCTTGGCCTGGGCCATCGGCATCGGCGGCGGCAAGGGCGGCATCCTCAAGACCACGATCAAGGACGAGTGCGAGACCGACCTCTTCGGTGAGCAGACCGTCCTGTGCGGCGGCTTGTCGGCGATGATCAAGGCCGGCTTCGAGGTCCTGACCGAGGCGGGCTACCCCCCCGAGCTGGCCTACTTCGAGGTCTGCCACGAGCTCAAGCTCATCATCAACCTGATCGAGCGGGGCGGGCTGAAGTACATGCGCTACTCGATCAGCAACACGGCCGAGTTCGGCGACTACCACACCGGCCCCAAGGTCATCGACGCCGGCGTGAAGGAGCGAATGAAGAAGGCCCTGGCGGACATCCAGTCCGGCGCCTTCGCCAAGACCTTCCGCGACGACTACGCCAAGGGCTTCCCATGGTTCAAGGCCCAGCGAGAGAAAGACGCCAACCACGGCGTAGAGGTCGTCGGACGCGAGCTGCGGCGGATGATGCCCTGGATTAAGCCGGTCGAGATGTAAGCCGTCGCCCGAGGAAATCACGAAAACCCGGTCGTGCCCGCGGCCGGGTTTTTTATTGCCCGCGTCCGCGCCGCGCCACCCCCGCCACCGCCAGGAGCAGGACCATCACACCCGACGGCTCGGGCACGATCAGCGACATCGCGCTGCCCCCGCCGGCCAGCAGAGCGACGAAGGGGTTGATGTCCTGCACGTCGATGGCATTGCTGTGGTTCAGGTCGCCGTAGAGCGCGCTCGATGGGCCGCCGCCGACCGCCCTGATCATCCCGTTGATGTCCTGGACGTTGACCAGGCCGTCGCCGTTGAAATCGCCGGGCACGCCGGCCTTGAGCGAGGCGCCGTCGGTCAGCCACGCCTGCCAAAGAATGTCCGCCACGTGCTGACCGCCGGTCTGGGCGAAGTGGATCCCGTCCGAGAGCATGCCATTGGTCAGAAAGTAAGGATAGTCGCCCGCGGTGTCGTAGATGTTGATGAAGCCCAAGTCTCGCTGCATCGCCACGTCCTGCATCGCCTGCACGACGCCGAGGAGATTGGGGGTGCTGTCGTAGGATCCCACGAGGACGATCTTGGCATTCGGGGCGTCGGCCTCGATCCGATCGATCAGGGGGTTGAGCTTGGTCGGGTAGGTGCTGCGGTTGTAGATCTGGTCGTTCTGGCCCAGCCATACAAAGATCAGGTCTGGATGCACCAGGGGGATCTGCTGGTCGAACGTCCAGTCACGGTTGAGGAAGTTGTTGACGCCCCAGCCGCCGTTGGCGGCCCGGTGGACACGGACACCCGGCTTGTCCGCCGTGCCCAGCGGTTCACTGTTGTTCATACCCAAAATGGTGACCGGACCATCCCCCATGGGCTGGATGCCCAGCTTCCGGTCGGCGCCGGCGAAGGCGTATTCCCAGGTACGAATTTCCTCGGTCGGGCTGTAGGTTGAGAACGTGACGTTGCCGCCGCCGGGCAGGTCGACCCTGACCGTGCCGCCTTCGGGCTGGGCGATGTACTGGAGCCGAACACGGCTTGATCGGGCGGTGAACGTGGCGACAGTGTGAATCGGGGGGTACGGGGGCAGGTAACCCTCGGCCCAAAGGCCGTCGAGCGAGCGGTGCGGGATCGTGTCCTGGTTGATCATCCCGCGAGTCCAGCCGTTGGTGAACCCAGCGCCGGTCCACACGCTAAAGCCCTGCCACCCCGCCCCGCCGTTGCCGTAGAGGGTCTGCAGTGACTGCGTGAACAGGGGCAGATAGCTGTACTGCGTCAGCGAGAGACTGTCGCCGAGGACCATGATGTCCGCCTGCTGGCCCGCGGCGAGCTTGGCCTTGACCGGGGCGAAGGAGTCGGCGAGGTTCAGGCTCAGCACCGCCGAGGCCCGGGCAGGCCACAGCATGACCGCCAGGACGCCTAGGCACAGACACGACCGCAGCGACGAATGGCGCATACGAAAGCTCCGCGACACGCAGGCAGACTGGAAGCGGGGGACTTGCTAAAACCATAGCCCACGATCCCCGTTTGAACAACAAAAGATTGGCCCGTCGCGATCCTCACCGCGCAAGGCCGTCCAAGCAACGCCAAAGCTAAGGAGAGCCGCTCGGACGCTCAGGCCGCGTCCTCAACCTGCCCGCTATTCGCCCAACCGCTTCGATCGCCTTATACTGCCTATCTTTGCGTGAGATCAGACCGGCCGGGCGTCGAGGCGCTGCCCGGCGGGTTCATGACAGGTTCCGCCTCCCGGCAAGATGGTGAAGCCTTGATGCGATTCTCTACGACGGCGGTGGTGTCGGCGTGGCTGGTGGGTCTGGTGCTCGCGACGTCGGCGATGGCGCAGACGACCCAACCTGCCGATGCGGCCCCCATGACCCTCTCGGCCATGACGACGCCGGTGAGCCCTTACCACGTGCCGCGCGGCGACGAGCCCGTCGCGGTCGAGCTCGGCTCGCTGGACAAGGACAGCGGCTACCGTCTGAAGGTCGGCCTCGAGCGCGGGGCGTTGTGGTACATCCGGCTGACGAACTACCTCTTCCAGGCCATGACCGATGGGGCCAAGCCCAGCGACCATTACCTGATCCTGAGCAAGATCGCGGACCCGCTGCAGCCGGGCGCCTTCTATCGACCGCTGACGCTGCGCGGCCTGTGGATCAACGATTCGGCCGTCCCGCTGGCCGGGGCGCAGTGGAAGCTCATCGGCGTCGAGAAGGACGAGCACGACACGCCCTGGCGGGCGAGCTACAGCCTGCCCGTGCTCGACGAGCGGGGCCGGACCGTGCTCGAGGTCCGCCGGACCTTCGAGCTGGCGGCCGACAGCTATGAGGTTGTCTGCCGGCAGGAGCTGGTCAATCACTCGGATCGGCCGCTGAACGTGGCGTCCGAGTGGCTCGCGCAGCCCGACGCGCCGCACGACGCGGCCCGCTACATGGGCGACCAGCGGACGTTCGTCGCCGGCTACTACGACCTGGACTGGAACCCCACGGGCACGCTGATCCTCAGCGCCAACGGCACGGTCCACCGGCCGCAGATCCTCAGCGGCAAGCAGACGCTCTGGCCGCGCCTGGACCTGGTCAAGGGTGCGGCCGCGGACCCGTCCAAGATCCGCCTGGGCTGGCTGGGCGCGACCAACCGCTACTTCGCCCTGGTGCTGCACCGGCCGGTGACGATCGACCCGGCCAAGCCGATCGACGCCCGCCAGGTCGAGCCGCTGGACGAGAAGTTCGCCTACGCCCCACCCCTGATCGTCGGCCAGGAGGGCATCGGGGCCGAGGGGCAGGACCTGCGGCACATCTTCCTGACCCTGCGGAGCAAACCCGTCGAGGTGCCCGCCGGGGGCGAGAAGAACTTGGACCTGAGCCTCTTCGCCGGCCCCCGGGAGTCCGAGCTCTTCAGCCAGCCGGTGTATGAGGCCCTGCACTTCGGCGAGTTGGTCCGCTACTCAGTCGGCTGCACGTGGTGTCTGTTCCAGGGGCTGGCCAAGTTCCTCTTGGGGTTCCTCAAGCTGATCCACGCCTTCACCTTCGATTGGGGCGTGGCAGTCATCGCGTTGGTGGTGGCCGTGCGGGCGATCCTGCACCCGCTGACGCGGCACTCGCAGATCCACATGACCAAGTTCCAGAAGCAGATGGCCTCGCTGCAGCCGGAGATCGAGAAGCTCAAGAAGAAGTACGAGAACGACCCCCGCAAGTTGCAGACCGAGCAGGCCAAGCTGATGCGGGAAAAGGGCGTCAGCCCGGCCGGGATGCTCGGGTGCCTGCCAATGTTCCTGCAGATGCCCATCTGGATCGCGCTGTACGCGATGCTCTACGGGGCGATCGAGCTGCGGCACCAGCCGGCGTTCTGGGGCCTGTTCCAGTCGATCTCGGGGGGCAAATGGCATTTCCTCTCGGACCTGTCGAGCCCGGACGCGTTCATCCGTTTCTCCGACCGCGCGATCTCCATCCCGCACGACACGCCGATCTTCGGCTCGATGCTCGGGGCGCTGGACTTCTCCGTGCTCAACATCCTGCCGATCCTCTGGGCGGTGACCCTCTACTTCCAGCAGAAGCTCATGACCCCGCCGGCGATGAACGACCAGGCCAGGCAGACCCAGAAGATGATGGGGATCATGATGTGGTTCATGGCCCTGTTGTTCTACTCGGCGCCCAGCGGGCTGACGCTCTACATCCTGGCCTCGACCGGGGCGGGCATCCTCGACAGCTACATCGTCAAGAAGCACATCCAGCGCGAGGAGGAGGCCGGCACGCTCTACGCCAGGAAGGAAGTCAGGCCTGGCTCGCTGCGTGATCGGATCGGCAAGGCCATCGCCGCCAAGCAGAAAGACCTGCAGAACGTGCAGCGCCGTCTCGAGGGCGGCCCGGGCGAGTCGCGATACAAGAAGCGGTAATGGACGTCATGGTGCACTTCGGACCCATGGACCCGCAGGACACCATCGTCGCTGTCAGCTCCCCGCCGGGTCGAGGTCTGCGCGGATTGGTGCGTCTGAACGGCCCCGGCGCCTATGAGATCCTCCGGTCGCTGACCCATTCAACAACCGATCCCACGCGGACGACGCGCAGACTCACGCCGGCCCGCCTGCGACTCGACGATCGGTCGAATCTTGAGCTGCCCGTGCTGTTGGCGTGCTTCGCCGCCCCGGCGAGCTACACGGGCCAGGATATGGTCGAGGTGCAGTGCCCGGGCCACCCGGCGCTGCTCGAGCGATTGCTCGACCTTTTCCGGGGACGTGGGGCAAGGCTGGCTGAGCCGGGCGAATTCACCTTCCGGGCGTTTCTGAGCGGCAAGCTTGACCTGATGCAGGCCGAGGGCGTGGCGGCGACGATCGCGGCGGTCAGCGACGGCCAGTTGAGGGCCGCGACGGTGCTGCGCGAGGGGCTGCTCGGGAAGGCGGCTGAGCGAATGGTCGACCAGCTCGCGGCCGCGCTGGCGCTGGTCGAGGCGGGGATCGACTTCACGGATCAGGAAGACGTCGTGGCCATCGCTCCCCGGGCATTGGCTGAACGTCTGAACACGACGTTGGAGGAACTCGAGGCCCTGCATCGGCACAGCCGGCCGTGGATGAGTCTTGACGCCCTACCCTCGGTCGTCCTAGCCGGAGCGCCCAACGCGGGCAAGAGCACGCTCTTTAACGCCCTGCTCGGGCGTGAGCGCGCGGTGACCAGCCACCTTCCGGGGGCGACGCGCGACGTGCTGGTCGAGCCGCTGACGCTCCCGGGTGAGGATAGCGCCGTCGAGGTGCTCCTCACGGACTTGGCTGGTCTGGATGAACCACGCCAGGTCCTCGACCGTTTCGCCCAACAAGCGGCCCGGGCGGCGATCGAGCAAGCCGACGTGATCCTGCACATCCGCGAGGTCGGGACGACAGCCGCACCACCGATCGACGCCCCGGCTTCGGCGACGGTGATCGACGTGGTGACCAAGATTGACGCGGCAAGACCAGGGGCGGACGCCGGCATGCCCGTCAGCGCCATGACCGGCCAAGGTCTTGACGATCTGCGGCGAGCGATCCGAACAGCCGTGGCGGGACGCGGCGCGAGCCTGAGCGCCGACGTGCTGGCCCTTCAGCCCCGGCATGAGCACGCACTGAAGGACGCTGCGGAGGCCGTGCGCAGGGCCCTGTCGCTCGTGCGGGCGCAGCGGTCAGACCAGCTCCGTCAGCCCGAACTGATCGCCCAGGCCATGCGGCAGGCCCTGGACGCGTTGGCGGCCCTGGGCGGGCGGATGTCGCCGGACGACGTGCTGGGCCGGATCTTCGCCACGTTCTGCATCGGCAAGTAACGCCAGACATCCCGCCCGGGTGGTCGATACACTGTCATGCTTGTCCAAGCCCGACAGCCCCGCCGGCAAGCGTTTTTTACCTCAATCCCATGAGCGCACGCGCCAACAAATCCTCGTCCGACAGTGGTTCCCACGGCAGCCCGCGGATCGCCAACCGCAAGGCTCACCACGACTATCACATCCTAGAGAAGATCGAGGTGGGCATCGAATTGGCCGGCAGCGAGGTCAAGAGCATCCGGGCGGGACTGGTCTCGCTGGCCGAGGGCTTCGCCGAGGTGGTCAACGGCGAGCTGTTCCTGCACTCCGTGCACATCGGCGAGTACAAGCAGGCCGGCCCGCTCGGACACATCCCCGTCCACCCACGGAAGTTGTTGGCTCACAAGCGCGAGATCCAGCGGCTGGCGACCAAGACCGCGGCCAAGGGGTTTACGCTCGTGCCCCTGGCGATGTACTTCGTGCGCGGATGGGTCAAGGTCGAGCTCGGGCTGGCCACCGGCAAGAAGGCCCACGACAAGCGGCAGGATCTTAAGGACCGCGACGCCCAGCGCGACATGCGACGCGCGATGACTCGAAAGACCCTATGACCCCCGGAAGCCCCCCCGTCCCCCCGGAAGTTATCCCGGTTGCACCCAGCCCGAGCCCCTCGACACTCGATCGCGGTGACACGGCTGACCCGCCGCTGGCGCGGTTGCTGGTCATCACGCTGATCCAGACGCTCGCCTCGGTGATGGTCTTCCGTGGGACGTACTTCTACACCGAGCAGATGCTCGCCTTCAGCAAGCACCTGAACCTCTGGCTGGCGGCGGTGGGGATGGGCGGGTTCTACATCGTCGGGGCGGTGACGAGCCGGCACGCGGCCAAGCGGCTTGGGTCGCGAGGCCTGCTGGTGACCACGGTGGCGTGCCAGGGGCTGATCTTTCTATCCCAAGCCCTCTGGCCGGGCACGGCGACACTGACGATCGGCTACATGCTGCTGTCGACGATGCTCGGGTGGATGTGGCCGGTGGTCGAGACCTACGTCAGCGCCGGCCGCAACGCACGTCAGACGGCCAGGGCGCTGGGGGTGTTCAACATCACCTGGGCGTCGGGCGTGCCCGTGGCGGTGGCGGTGGTGGGACCCTTGCTCAAGCTCTACCCTCCGCTGGTTTTCTACCTGCCGGCGGCGATGAGCCTGGTCAACATCGGGCTGATCCTGCCGTTGCGCATGACGCAGCACCTGGCCGACGACCACCCGGACCGGCCGGCGGCGCACGAGCTGGACAAGATGCACGCCTACGTCATCTCCACGCGGGTGACGATGCTGGCGGGGTACGCGATGACGTCGGTGCTGGCGGCGATGATGCCGTCCCTGTTCCGTGACGGCCTGGGCCTGGGCGTGATGGCGGCGACGGCGCTGGCGTCGTGGCTGGACGTGCCGCGCGTGCTGATGTTCATCCTTGTCAGCCGTCACGCCTTCTGGGAGGGCCGACGGGGCGTGCTGGGGGCGGCGGCGGTGATGCTGCCGGTGGGGTTCCTGCTGGTGATGCTGTCGCCGAACGTGCCCCTGGTGCTGCTGGGCCAGGCGATCTTCGGCCTAAGCCACGGCATGGCGTACCACGCGGCGCTCTACTACGCCACGGTGGTCAAGAACGCCTCGATCGACGCTGGGAGCTGGCACGAGACGATGATCGGTGGAGGCTTCGCCCTCGGGCCTCTGTGCACGCTGGCGGGGCTGAGTTTAGGCGCGATGTGGTCAGCGCCGTTGGTGGGCATGCTGGTGGGAGCGGCGCCGCTGGTGGCCGTGCCGCTGCTCGGCGGCGTGGGGCCGCTGGTCCGTCCGACGCGGCGATCCGCGCTCGTCCGCTAGACCAAAAAACCTTTCACCACGGAGGACACGGAGATCACCGAGCAGACACGGAGCCAGCCGAGGAATCAACTCAAGTTCTTCCTCTGTCTTGTCCCTCCGTGTTCTCCGTGACCTCCGTGGTAAGACTGCCTTAGGAGATGCCCACCACCGCGATGCCGGCCCGGTCGGCCTGGGCAAGGAGATTCTGTTTGTCCAGCAGGATGACCTTGCCGGTCTCGACGGCCAGACAGCCGGCGCCGGCCTGGCGGAGTTTCTCGATCGTCTGCAGGCCGACGGTCGGCAGGTCCAGGCGAAGATCCTGGGTGGGTTTGGCCATCTTGACCAGGGTCCAGCCGCCGGACTTGCAGAGCATGCCCGCCCGCTGGATCAGGGCGTCGGTGCCTTCGATGGCCTCGACGGCCAGGACCTCGTTGTCCTTGACGGCGATGCACTGGCCGACGTCCAGTTCCCCGAGTCGGTGGACGATGGGTTTGGCGAAGGCGATGTCCGTCAACTGACCGGCCGAGGGCTGACGGCGGGTCATGGGGCCGGCATCGGCCATGGACTGCGGGATGAAGCGTGCGGCGTCGATGACCTGGATTCCTGCGGATTCGTACTCAGCGGCCAGGGCGCGGAGCATCGCGTCGGTCCGCCGGTCGTGACGGGTACGATACCACAACTTGCCCGCCTTCCAGTCGGGCCACTGGCGGATGAAGACCATCGGCAGGTAGAGGCGGGTCTTGTCGACGCTGCCGACCATGATCATCTGGGCGACGTTCCATCCGCGGAGCAGGCGGATCCACTTGCCGAGCTGGATCATGCCGGCGGTCCTGAAGAC
>JADZCW010000231.1 GCA_020851395.1 Phycisphaeraceae bacterium | reverse complement strand
GCGACGGTGAGGTTGTCCAGGGCGAAGTAGGTCGGCGTGTTGATGCCGAACGCGCCGACGTCGCTCGATGAGATGCTGAAGGAGATCGTCTTGACCGCGTCGCCCAGGGGCGTCAGGTCAACCCACGTCCAGTCTGACAAAACGTAATCCGCGCCGGCCGGCTGCGTGTAGTCCGCCAGAAAGAAATCGACCGAGCCGGTGACTTGGCCCGAGGCGTCATGCCCGGTGATGGTCAGCAGAAGGAAGTCCGGGTCCTCGCCGGTCGGCCCGCCGAACTTCTTGGCGAAGGCGTCGCCCTGGAGCATGGACAGCGCGGCGTAGGTGGTGTTGGTGAAGTAGCCGCCCAGCACGCTGGTGGCCGTGGGCAGTGTGATCTCGGCCGCGTAGGAGGCGTCGGCCACGGCGTATTTGGGGCTGGCGTTCACGCCCGAGCCGGGGAAGGCTGAGTATTGGTTGCCGTAGCCGGCCGTGGTGTTATCGGTGACGCTGGAATAAGCGAAGCCTCGCCAGTAGAACCAGTCGCCGTCGGAGAAATTGGTGAAAGCGACGCCGCGGCTGGCGAACGCGGTGATCTGGCCGTCACCGCCGACGCCGTCGACGGGGTAGTTGCCGCTCCAGTGCGATTCAGGGGCGAGCGTCAGGTCCTCGAAGTCGGCCACGCCTAAACCGACGGCGGGCAGGGTCAGAACAGCGGCCAGAACAGCAACGAAATGAGTGCGAAAAGTCACGGATCTTTACTCCTGGAACTTTGGGGGTGAGTAGGGGGGAAGTGGGGGGGGCGAGTCAGCGGCGGCGCGCGAACGCGATCGCGAGCAGCATTACCGGCAGCGCGACAGCCGGCTCGGGGATCACGAGGCTGGCCCCCGCAACGCCCGCGCCGGCGAGCTTGTCGACGAAGGGGTTGATGTCCTGCACGTTGATGTGGCCGTCGGCGTTGAGGTCCACCGAGGCCAGATTGATGTTCGGATGCGCCGCGAAGAATCCAGCCTCGTTGGCCAGGGCAGCGACGAAGGGGTTGATGTCCTGCACGTTGACCATGCCGTCGCCACTGAAGTCACCGGGGACCCCCAGCAGTTGGTGGATCACGCCCACCGCGTCGAGATCGAAGCCCGCCGAGCCGTAGTTGGGGTAGGGGTCATAGATGGGCCGGTTCGACGAGTCCAGAGCCGAGCCGTCGCCGACGATGTCCAGGATGCGGACGAAGTTCGCCGAGGACAGCCCCACCACGCTCAGGTCAAAGGGCGTGCCGTAGCCCTGGCGGTATTTGCCCGCCAGGCCGTTGATGTTCGTCGGGTCCAGCGTGCCGTAGGCCGTGACGGGATCCGTCGTCAGCGACGCCGAGGGGAAGCGAAAGTAATTCGCTCCGTCGGCCGAGACCTCGACGTAGGCCAGCTCGAGGAAGCCGTCGGTGATCGCGTTCTCAAACACAGCGAAGTCGGCCCCCGCGCCATTGGCGATGGGCTTGTCGAAGGTCAGGGTGATCCGCCCGCCGGCCCCGAGGCAGACGATGTCGTACGAGTCACCGGCCGCCGGGCCGAGCGCCAACTCCGGTGTCTTCCAGATCTCGTCGACCGCCGCCCCCGGAAGGTAATCCTGGTAGCCGCTGGCCCAGGCGGTGAAGCCGACGTCGGTCTTGTAGATCGCGGTCGAGCCGGTGACGCCCGCGGCCGGGGCGTAGGGGCCGGCCTGGCTCATCTGGGTGCAGAGCACCGCCATCGCGAGCGTGAAAAGGCAGGGAACGTGACGCATGGAGGCCTCCTCGCCCTGAATCGCGCAGGGCACAACGGGGTGAAAAAACCCGTCCTGGCGCGAGGGGGACAAGGCGAGGTGGGCCTGGGGTTCCAGATCGACCTGCTGCCCGTCCGCCGACACCTCGGGACAACCAGAGCTGGCCGAGGGTGACTTCCGGGGGCCTTGTGTCCTTGGCGCGAGGACACACAACGGCGTCGGCAGGCAGGTCTTCCGGCTTAGGGTGCCGAGTCGGCCTCGGCGGGGCAGGTCATGCCTTCCCATCCTTCCGCTGGAAGCTGGCGCTTCCTTTGAAGAGCGGTCGGACAGTGGTGTTGGCCTGCCGGTCGTCCGCTGGCGTTTGGCCAGGCGGAACACCCATCACGGCGGCGCGTCCGCGGGGGATTGCCCCTTGCCCTGGTCGTCGAACTCGGCGCTTAGCACCGAAGTCCACTTCCGGGGGGCGGGGGGGACCCCACTTCCCTTTTCACCTCGATCGTGGTGATCGAGGCACCTGTCGAACGAGTCGGAAGGTAACAGGGTCAACAGCACGGGGCAAACCAGTCAGCTCAGGGCTGTGGAAAGGCCTCTCCCGGCCCCTCAGAGGGGGTGGCGCCCACGTGTTAAGCCGGTTGAAAGGGTGGCCGATGGATGTAGAATACTGGGCCTTGCGTGGCAAGCTGCGGGTGTAGCTCAGTTGGTAGAGCACCACGTTGCCAACGTGGTTGTCGCCGGTTCAAATCCGGTCACCCGCTTTCGAAACCGTCGGTGGACAGCCGTCCCCCGACGGTTTTTCTTTACCCATCTTCACGGTCGCGCCTGTCACCGTGCTGGGCCGCGCTCATAAACTTGCTGATCATGCCCTGTTTGAACAGTTTAGGGCTGGTCTGAGCCGGATCGGTGTTACACTTCCCGCGAACACGGACATCTAGGTTGGGGCGAAAGAGCCGGGTCAAAGGCAGCCGGATGGAGTTCTTGTTATGACCAATCCGCGGCGGTTCGCCCTTTGTTTCGCTCTGTCCCTGACGATCCTGAATCTGCGGGTGTACGCGGCCGACCAGCTCAACCTGGCCCAGACGTTCGCGCACACCAAGCAGGTCGTCGCCTCGGGCGGCCAGGCGGACATCATGGTCATCGGCGACAGCCTCTGCTTCGAGGGCCTGGGCTGGTCGAGCTGGCTGCCCCGCTTCAAGACGCTTGTACGAGACTATTACGGCGACGCCGGCGCGGGTTACCAGGAATTCAGCGGCCTGACCGGCGTCACCAAAGTCACCGGCCACTTCATCGGCAGCGGCGCCAACGTCGACATGAGCCCCTACAAGGCCCTCAACGGCATCTGGCTCGGTCCGGACCAGGTCGGCAGCACCGTCACGATCAACACCTGGGACCAGCAGGTCGACGTGCACTACGGCACAGCCAACAACGGCGGCATCGTCACCGTCCGCGACTCGGCCGGCAACGTCCTGGACACCATCGACACCTACACCGAGAGCAAGGCCATCAGCGCCTCCTCCTGGTCTCACACCTTCACCGCAGACGACCATCAACTGACCTTCGAGGTCACCGGCCCGGGCGTCGTGTCTCTCCTGGGGGTGCAGAACACCACCAACAACCCCGGCATCCGCGTCGACCGCGCCGCCAACAGCGGCTACGGCACCTCCAACTACCTCTTCCGCGACCCCACCTTCGACGCCCAGCTTTCCATGCTCAGCCCCGAGCTGATCATCGTCTCGCTCGGACAGAACGACCACTACACTGAGTCGCAGTACAAGATCGCCTTCCCCTTCCTGATCCAGCGGCTGCTCAAGGCCAGCCCCGACTCCGACGTGCTGGTCCTGGGCACCTACGACTCGGGCAGCTCGCGCCTGCCGATGATCTGGGGCGTGCAGGAACAGGCCGCGGCCAATCTGGGCGTGGGCTTCCTCAACCTCGGCACCACGGCCGGGAACAAGGCCTTCTTCCTCGCGAACAACTACCTCTATGGTGATAATCTTCACCACTCCCCGGCCGGTGCGGATTACCTGGCGAATCTGATCTTCGACGCCTTCGTCACCGATGGCCTGTCCCTCATCCCCGAGCCGTCGGCCCTGGCCTGGTTAGGCGTGTGGATGCTCCTGCCCCTGCGCCGATCGGCCCGATCACCCCGGCAGGCCTGACCGTAGCATCAACGTCCCATCGACACATGACCCTTGCTGCCTTGCAGGGTGAGGCGCGGTATCTTCACCCCCTGCCCGCCACGGGTGCGACGGGCCTGGGGCATGTCCACGCAGGAGCCGACGACAATGCGGACCGACCTGCCGACCGTGGTGCAGCTCGAGCAGATGCTCAAACCCCACATGGACAAGCCCGCCTGGCCGGGCCTCGATGATCCGGGCCTCAAGGCCCGGGCCCGCCGCTACGCCAAGAAGTATGGCCTGTGGGACGAGCTCGGACGAGCACTGGCCCGCCCGGCCGAGCTGCGCGTGCTCAAGCGATCGTTCTATCGCACGCACCGACGGACCGGCGAGTCGTTCGGCATCGGCGTGCGCTTCCGGGCTGAGAACGCCAGGATGTGGACCACGGCTCTGGGGGTGTGGCTGGGGCACCCGGCCGCGGACCTCGACGATCTTCAGGACCAGATCTGGGCCCACTGCGACACCTGGACGTGGACGCAGGCCCCGCACGAGCGATCGATCAACCCGGTGGACATGTTCGTGACCTGGCGCGGCGACGTGCTGGCGGACATCCTGGTCGTCCTCAAGGACCAACTGGAACAGGAAGTGAAGGATCGACTGCGCGCGACGCTGATGCAGCGGGTGCTGCTGGCCGCGGCCGACCCCATGCGCCCACCGCGTTGGCAGACCGAGGAGGGCCTGGGCAACCTGATGTGCAACGGCAGCCTCGTGGTCATCGCCCTGAACCTGATCGAGGACGCCTACGTGTTGGCCGGCTACTTGCACCCGTTGCTCGTCAACCTGCAATACGCCTTCAACGGATACACATCTGACGGCGGGTGCCTCGAAGGGGCCAGCCACTGGGAGGAGGGCTTCGCCGAGTGCTTCCTCGACGCCGCTCTGTGCCTGCACCACCGCACCGGGGGCAAGCTGAACCTGGTCGATGATCCCAAGGTCCAGACCATCTGCCGTGCCGGCCCGGCCCTTCACACCCACGGCCCGCACCCGGCCATGTTCGGCGGCGCGGTCGACCGCTGGTACGAGCCCAAGATCTCGCTCAAGATCAACCACTTCATCGACCTGCCCCAGGCCTACTGGATGGGCCCGACCAACCCCGACCGCACCGTCAAGGTCAGCGACTGGCGCGGCCTGGCCCTGTGGCGCGGCCAGAAAGCCTTGCCCGGCTTCGACCGCACCGACTACCTCCTGCCCGACCTGGGTCTGGTGACGATGCGTGCGACCGAGAGCAAGGTCGCCACCGTGGTGACCGCCATCGCCGGCCACAACGACATGCCCCACAACGACAACGACGTCGGCAGCTTCATGTTCGTCCGCGACGGCGAGATCTACCTGACCGACCCCGGCGTGCACTGGTACACCTCCAAGACCTGGGG
>JADZCW010000230.1 GCA_020851395.1 Phycisphaeraceae bacterium | reverse complement strand
GTGTCCTTGATGTGCAGGAGGGGGAGCCGGCCGGTGAGTTTTTTCATCCAGGCCACGGGGTCCTGCAGGCCCCAGGTGGCCCACATGACGTCGAGCTCGAAGCCGACGTCGGGGCTGGTCTCGCCGGCGAGGATGTCCATGCCCATGCCGCCGCTGGGGAGCTTGTCGAACTCGAAGGCGTGGTTGTGGTAGCACATTTTGATGCCGTGGTCGGCGAGGATCTTGGCGCCGTCGCTGAGTTGCTTGGCGGCCTGCTTGTAGCCCTCGACGGTGCGGAGGTTCTCGGGCAGCCAGGCGAGGGTGAGGTATTTGACGCCGACCGTCTTGGCCTCGGCGGCCAGGGCGGGGAGCTTGTCCTGAAGGTCGTTGGGCCCGCAGTGCATGCCGGTGCCGGTGAGCTTGAGCTTCTGGCAGGTGGCGGCGATCTCGGCGGGCGTCTTGCCGGCCCAGCCGGCGTGCTCGACGTACCGATAGCCGATCTGCGCCACCTGCTCGAGGGTCTTGACGGGGTCCTTGGCGTACAGATCGCGGACGGTGTAAAGCTGCAAAGCCACAGGTAACGCCACGGTCAGGCTCCTTTTTTCATCCATCCCATCCCAATGTGAGCTGGGGTTAGGCTACGACAGGCTTTCCCCATCGGCAAGTGCGCTTGTCCCGAAGGGGCCAGGGCGTACACTTGCGGGTGTCGTTCTCATGTCTCGGTGGCCGTTGATCTGGTAGGGGTCCAAGGATGGCACATCGCTTCGTCCACCTGCACCTGCACAGCGAGTATTCCCTGCTCGACGGGGCCAACGCCATCTCGGCGCTGGTCGACCGGGTCAAAGAGCTGGGGATGGACGCCGTGGCCCTGACCGACCACGGCAACCTGCACGGGGCGATCGAGTTCTACAACGCCGCCAAGGCGGCGGGGATCAAGGCCATCCTGGGCATCGAGGCTTACGTCGCCCCCGGGGCTCGCACCATCCGCGAGACGACCGGCGTGGCGGACGGCGGGTTCCATCTGGTCTTGCTGGCGGAGAACCTCACGGGATGGAAGAACCTGCTCAAGCTCAGCTCCGATTCCTACATCCAGGGGTTCTACTACCGGCCGCGCATGGATCGTTCGACGCTCGAACAGTGGGGCGACGGGCTGATCGCGATCAATGGGCACCTGGGGTCGTCCATCGCCCATCACCTGACGCGCTACGTGCAGTCGCACGACGAAAAGAACTACCAAGCCGCCCTGGATGAGGCCCGCTGGCACGCGCAGGTCTTTAAGCCCAACGAGAAGGGCGAGCCACGCTTCTACCTGGAATTGCAGCGTCACGGCATCCCCGAACAGGACGCGATCAACCCGCTGATCCAGAAGATGGCCGGGGAATTGGGCCTGCCGCTGGTGGCGGACAATGACGCCCACTTCCTGCTGGCTGACGACCACGACTCGCACGACACGCTCATCTGCATCTCGATGGGCAAGACCAAGGACGTCGAGAACCGCCTGCATTATTCGCCCGAGCTCTACGTCAAGGACCCTGGGCAGATGGCGGAGCTGTTCCCCGATGTGCCCGAGGCCATCGAGAACACACTCAAGATCGCTGACCGCTGCGACGTGAAGCTGGACTTTGGCCAGAGCCACGCCCCGGTGGTGAAGATCGAGCGCAAGGCCGGCAAAGATTTCGACAAGAAGATCGCCAAGGAGCACGGCCTGGGCACGACGCCGTGGTACAAGGCGTTTTGCGCGCAGTTCACGCTCGAGCCCTTCGACGCCCTCAAGGACAAGACACCGCCGAAGGAGCTCAAGGACAAGTGCGACGCCGCCCTGCGTGCCCTGGCTGAGGCCGGGGCGATCTGGCGCTACGGGCCGGACGGCGTGACCGAGCCGATCCGTCAACGGCTCGACCGCGAGCTGGGCATCCTGGCGGACAAGAACATCTCGGCCTATTTCCTGATCGTCTGGGACTTCGTCAACGAGGCGCGGCGGCGCGGCATTCCGGCCTGCGCCCGCGGCTCGGGCGTGGGCACGATGGTGGGGTACTGCCTGGGCCTGTCCAACGCCTGCCCCGTGCAGTATGGCCTGCTCTTCGAGCGGTTCACCGACCCGGATCGCTCGGAATATCCGGATATCGACATCGACCTCTGCCAGGACGGGCGAGCGGAGATCCTCGAGTACGTCCGGCAGAAGTACGGCCACGTGGCGCAAATCATCACCTTCGGGACGCTCAAGGCCCGCGCGGCTGTGCGCGACGTCGGGCGCGTGCTGGCTGTGCCGCTGCCGCACGTCGATAAGGTGTGCAAGCTCATCGGCTCGGGCCTGTCGACCACGCTGGCCTCGGCGCTGGACCAGGAGCCGGACCTGGCCGAGATGTACCGCCAGGACCCCGTGACGCGCAAGATGCTCGACTCGGCCAAGCGGCTTGAGGGGTTGGCCCGTCATGCGGGCGTGCACGCGGCCGGCGTCGTGATCGCCACGCAGCCGCTGGACAACATCATCCCGTTGTTCAAGCCCTCGTCGAGCGCCGACGACCCGATTGTCACGCAGTGGGACGGCCCGACGGTCGAGAAGATCGGCCTGCTGAAGATGGATTTCCTGGGCCTGCGCACGCTCTCAACGATCGAGAAGGCCAAGAAGCTCATCCGCGAGTCGCTCAGCGAGGCGGCGATCCGCAAGGCCATCGACCCGCAGGGCCGCGAGCCCGCCGACTGGGACCCGCTGGACCTCGACCGCATCACCTACGACGACCAGCGCGTGCTCGAGCTGTTCCGTCGCGGGGAGACGGCCGGCGTGTTCCAGTTTGAATCGGGGGGGATGCGGAACCTTCTGCTGGCGATGAAGCCCGACCGCCTCGAGGACCTGATCGCGGCCAATGCGCTCTTTAGGCCGGGCCCGATGGCGCTGATCGACGACTACAACGCCCGCAAGCACCACCGCCAGCCCGTGCCGAAGCTGCACCCGATCGTCGACAAATTCACGGCCGAGACCTACGGCGTGATGGTCTACCAAGAGCAGGTGATGCAGATCGTCCACGAGCTCGGCGGTATCCCGCTGCGCGCGGCCTACACGCTGATCAAGGCCATCAGCAAGAAAAAACGCGACACGATTGACGCCAACCGCGAGACCTTCATGCAGGGGTCTGCGAAGCACGGTCTACCCGCCCACGACGCGCAGAAACTCTGGGACATGATCCTCCAGTTCGCGGGCTACGGCTTCAACAAGTCGCACTCGACGGGCTACGCGATCGTGGCCTACCAGACGGCCTACCTCAAAACCTACTTCCCCATCCAGTACATGGCGGCCGTGCTGACGTATGAGTCGGTCAACACGGACAAGGTCGTCGAGTACATCGATGAATGCCGTCACCTGACGCTGCCCCCGCCGGCCGGCTCCAGCAGCCCCGGGAAGCGCGGCGTCGAGATCCGCCCGCCGGACATCAACTCTTCCGGCATCGGCTTCACCGTTGTCTACGACGAGGGCGAGGCACGCGACCCGGCCTACGGTCACATCCGGTTCGGTCTCTCGGCCGTCAAGGGCGTCGGGGACAAGGCCATCGCCGCCATCACCGCCGCACGCGACAAGGGCGGGCCCTTCAAGAGCCTCTACGACTTCGCCGAGCGCGTGCCGCTGGCGACGGTGAACCGCGCGACGATCGAGGCGCTGATCAAGTGCGGGGCGTTCGACTCGATCCACGGACAGGATAAGCGCGCCTGCCTGATGCAGGCCCTCGACGCCGCGCTGGCGGCCGGGCAGCGCGCCGCGGCGGACCGCGACTCTGGACAGATGAACTTCTTCGCGGGATTAGCTGGCCCGGAAGGGAAAAATGGGGGCAAGGAGGGTTCTGGTGAACCAGAAATCATCCTGCCCAAGACCGAGCCCTGGGGCCGCAACGAGACGCTCAAGCACGAGAAGGACGCCCTGGGGCTGTACGTCTCGGCCCACCCGATGGACTGGCACCGCGACACACTGCGGAGTTTCTCAAGCGCCACGGTGGCGGAGCTGCGCGGGCTGCCGGCCGAGACGGGCGTGGTCGTCGGCGGGATGCTCACGCGGGTGAAGATGACGGTGACCAAGTCCGGCCGCACCCCGGGCGCGAAGATGGCCATGCTCGGCGTGGAGGACGACACCGGCTCGATCGAGGGGGTGATCTTCGCCGACGCCTACGCCATCTACGCCAATTACATTACGCCGGACCGGATCGTTCTGCTGCGGGGCAAGGTGGACCGGCGTCGGGAGGAGCCCAACCTGATCGTCGAGGAAGTCATCCCCGTCGAGGAGGCCCCGGGGAAACTGACGCGGGCGGTGAAGATCGTTCTGTCCGATCCCTCGGGCAAGGCGGGGCTCAACGGCGAGTGGAACAAGCTGCGGGAGCTCTTGCGTGGGGCGTCGATGGGGTCTCAGGGCACGCTCTCGCCGGTGGTCTTCGAGATCCGTCAGGGCGACCAGGTGGTGGAGATGCGGGCCAACGGCCTGCGGGTGCATGCCGGGAGCGACCTGGCTGAGCGGGTGGGCATGGTGCTGGGGGGCATGGGGCGGTGCGAATTGTTAGGGCCGGTGCGCGTCGCGGCGAGCGTGGGGTCGCGGGGTGCGAGGCAGGCGATGCCGATGTTCAGCAACTCGGGCGAGGCCTGTGCCAGCATCGACCGGTACTAGCATCGGAGCCGATTTGACACGGGTGATGCAAAACCGGCTCGTTGCGTGTACGCTGGAGGATGGGTGGTGGTCGTGGCATGTGATGGCGGCCGGGTGTGGGGATGTGTCGACGGCCGATCGCAGCGTCAGGACGTAACCCTTTCGGGGCCTTCCGGGTCTATCGGATTTCCGGGAATGGATTTCCGGGGGACAGGGTCCGGTGCACGGTAGTCCCGCGTGGGAGGTCAACGTTTGCGCAGAAGTCGACGGCCGATCGTCATCGCGTCCCGCAAGAGTCTTCTCGCCCGCACGCAGGCTGAGCAGGTCGGGCGTATGCTCGCGCGGCTCCATCCGCAGTTGTCGGTGGAATTCTGCTGGATCGAGTCCGAGGGGGATCAGAACCCGCACGCTCCGCTGGCGGCCAACACATCGGGGGTCAAGGGCCTGTTCACGCGGGCGGTGGCCAAGGCCGTGCTCGAGGGCCGGGCAGACCTGGCGGTGCACAGCATGAAGGACATGCCCGCCGACTCGGCCGGTGGATATGATCCGGCGGTCAAGCGCGGCCGGGGCCGACCCCGATCGCTGCCGCCGACCGAGGGCGTTGCTGGGGCGGGATTGATCATCGCGGCCGTGCCCGCTCGGGTGGATCCGCGTGACTGTCTGGTCGGGCCGGGCGTGACGGGCCTGGACGATCTGCCGCAGGGCGCGGCCGTCGGCACCTCCAGCCCGCGTCGGGCGGCGCAGCTGCTGCGCAACAGGCCCGACCTCAGGATCGAGATGATCCGCGGCAACATCGACACGCGCCTGCGCAAGGTCATGCAGGATCGCCAGCACGCCGCGACACTCTTGGCTGCAGCCGGCATGCTCCGGGCCGGGTTCGGCGAGCACGCCGGCTCGCCGCTGGACCCCGCGATCGTCCTGCCCGCCGCGGGGCAGGGGGCCCTGGCTGTGCAGTGCCGGTCGGATGACCACACCACCCTGGCTCGCTGCCTGCCGCTGAACGATCCGATCTCCGCCGCGGCGGTGCACGCCGAGCGGGCCATCCTTCGCGCCCTCGGCGGGGACTGCCACTCGGCCATCGCAGCCTTGGTCGAGCCCATCCGTTGGGCCGGCTCGCCGTCATCGCGCAGCGGGGCGGGCTGGCGACTGCGGTCGCGCGTGATCAGCCACGACGGTCAGCGCATGGCTGAGGTGGACCTTTCCGGGCCGGACAAGGCCCTGGACCGTCTGGTGCGTGAGGCGGTGGACAGCCTTTTGGCGCAAGGGGCCAAGGACATCCTGGCCCAGAGCACGGCGTCCGCCGCGGCGCCCGCCCCCAGCCTTGCCCCAAGGCAATGACCGGCTGGAATAGCTATACTCTTGCCTCTTTGGTCCGGTTTCGTCACGCCGGCACCTCCATACCATCCTTCCGAGCCGGGTTTCTGATCCGGCCGGTGTTTAAGCGTCACGCAGGAGTCCGTCATGCCGACCCGCAAGCCGTTCGTCGGGGGGAACTGGAAGATGAATCAGCACGGGGCCGAGGCCGTCGCCCTGGCTGAGGCCGTGGCCAAGAAGTTCACCGCCACTGACAAGGTCGACGTGGCGGTCTTCCCCGCCTTCCCCTACCTGGCCCCGGTGGGCCAGGCGCTGGCCAAGGCCGGCTCGGGGATCAAACTCGGGGCCCAGGATTTCTATGTCGAGCCCAACGGCGCGTTCACCGGTGAGGTGTCGCTGTCGATGCTCAAGGACGTCGGCGTCAAGGTGGTGCTGGTCGGTCACTCCGAGCGCCGGCATGTGATCGGTGAGACTGACGTGCTGATCAACCGCAAGGTCCGCGCCGCCCTGGACGGGGGCTTCGAGGTCATCCTCTGCGTCGGCGAGAAGCTCGAGCAGCGCGAGGCGGGCATGACCGACTGCGTGAACATGGCCCAGACGCTGTATGGCCTCGGCGGCGTCAAGCCCGAGCAGATGGCGCGGATCACCATCGCCTACGAGCCCGTCTGGGCCATCGGCACGGGCAAGAACGCCACGCCTATTGATGCCCAGAGCGCCCACTGGCGGATCCGTGATGCTGTCAAGTACGGCGTCTTTACCGGCGGCGAGAAGGGCGAGTCGATCGGCAATGCCGTCCGCATCCAATACGGCGGGTCGGTCAAGGGCTCGAACGCGGCTGAGCTGTTCGCCCAGCCGGACGTCGACGGCGGCTTGATCGGCGGCGCGTCGCTCAAGGCCGATGAGTTCGTGGCCATCCTCGACGCGGCGGCCAAGAAGCAATAACCAGGCGACCGTCCCGAGGGGACGGCCGGCCTTCGACAGGTACCCTGGCATCCTCCCAAGCAAAGGTTGAATCATGCTGGTTCTAGGCGGAATCCTCGTGACGGTGCTGGCCATCCTGGCGGTGGCGGTGTCGATCCTGCTGATCCTTCTGATCCTGATCCAGAAGCCGCGCGGCGGCGGCCTGTCGGCGGCCTTCGGCGGCGGCGGGGCGGTGCAGACGGCCTTCGGCTCCAAGGTCGGCGACGTGCTGACCTGGGCGACGGTGGTCTTCTTCGT
>JADZCW010000229.1 GCA_020851395.1 Phycisphaeraceae bacterium | reverse complement strand
GCCGCCTCCTTGAACTTCTGCTCCGCCTCGGCATCCCCCGGATTCCGATCCGGGTGATACTTCATCGCCATCTTGCGATACGCCCGCCGGATGTCGTCATCGCTGGCCGACCGCTCGACGTTGAGGATCTCGTAATAGTCGCGCTGCGTGGCCATGCGTGGCGTCCAGGTTCAAGCGGTCCAATCAGCCCGAATCTTGCCGGCTCAAACTTCCGGGGGACTTCCGGGGAATACTTCCGGGGGGGCAACAAACGGACCCAGGGGGTTTGCCCACCTGGGTCCGTGCGGTCCTTCCAAGGGGTGGGGCGTGCGGGCCCGGGGCGTGGCTCAGGCCGTGGCGCCCTCGACGGGCTTGGCCTCGTCCTTGACCTCGGTCACCAGCACATTCGTCGTGAGCATCAGCCCCGCGACCGACGCCGCGTTGGTCAAAGCCGTCTTGGCCACCAGCGCCGGATCGATGATGCCCGCCTTGACCATGTCCACGTACTCGCCGGTCGAGGCGTTGTACCCCGCCGCGCCCTTCTTCTCCAAGAGGTTCTGCACGACCAGGTCGCCGTCAGCCCCGGAGTTCGCCACGATCTGCCGCAGCGGCGACACCAGCGACTGGATCACGATGTCAAACCCCAGCTTCTCGTCACCCTTGGCCTTGCCCCGCGCCGCTTCCAGGGCCGGGATCGCCCGCAGGAACGCCACGCCGCCGCCGGGCACATAGCCCTCCTTGTGGGCCGCACGCGTCGCGTGCAGCGCGTCGTCCACGCGATCCTTGCGCTCCTTCATCGCCGTCTCGGTCGCCGCCCCGACATGGATGATCGCCACCCCGCCGGTGAGCTTGGCCAACCGCTCCTGGAGCTTCTCACGGTCGTAGTCGCTGGTGGTCTTCTCGATCTGCTGGCGGATCTGCTCGATCCGCGCCTGGATGTCCTTCTTCTTCCCCGCCCCCTCGATGACGGTGGTGTTGTCCTTGTCCACCACGATCTTCTTGGCCCTGCCCAGCTGCTCGAGCTCGACAGCCTCGAGCTTCTGCCCCAGGTCCTCGCTCAAGAACTCCCCGCCGGTCAGCACCGCGATGTCGCCGAGGATCGCCTTGCGCCGATCCCCGAACCCCGGCGCCTTGACCGCGCAGATCTTCAGCACGCCGCGCAGCCGGTTGATCACCAGAGCCGCCAGCGCCTCGTTCTCAACCTCCTCCGCAATGATCAAGAGCGGCTTCTGCGCCATCGCCACCTTGTTCAAGAGCGGCAGCAGGTCCGGCAGGCTGCTGATCTTCTTCTCATGGATCAGGATCAGCGCGTCCTCGAGCACGCACTCCTGCGTCGTCGGGCTGGTCATGAAGTAGGGCGACAGATATCCCTTGTCGAACTGCATCCCCTCGACGTACTCGAGCGTCGTCTCGGAGGCCCGGCCTTCCTCGACCTCGACCACGCCCTCCTGCCCGACCTTGTTGATGGCCTCGGCGATCAGCTTGCCGATCTCCGTGTCATGGTTGGCCGAGACCGTCGCGACCTTCTCCAGGTCGTCCTGCCCCTTGCACTTGACCGCCATCTCCGTGATCGCCTCGCCCGCCGCGCTGGCCGCCGCGGTGATCCCGCGCTGCAGCGAGATCGGGTTCGCACCCGCCGTCACGTGCCGCAGCCCCTCCCGATAGATCGCCTCGGCCAGGATGGTGGCCGTGGTCGTGCCGTCGCCGGCCTTGTCCGCCGTCTTCTTGGCCACCTCGACGACCATCTTGGCGCCCATGTTCTGGAACGGCTCGGGCAGGTCGATCTCCTTGGCCACCGTCACGCCGTCCTTGGTCACCGAGGGGTTGCCGAACGATTTCTGCAGCAGCACGTTCCGACCGGTCGGTCCCATCGTGACCTTCACGGCGTTGTTGAGTTGTTCAAGGCCCTTGCGCAGCTGGACAGCGGCGTCGGCGCCGAAGAGCAGTTGTTTCTTAGCCATGGCTGAGGCTCCGAAGCAGGTGTTAAAGGAAAGAGTGCGGTAGGGGGGGTGAATCAGGAACGATCAGGAAACCACGACGGCCAGGATCTCCGATTCCTTAAGAATCTTGTGCTCGACGTCGTCGATCTTGACGTCCGTCCCGGCATACTTGCCGTAGAGCACCGTGTCGCCCTTCTTGACCGTCGGCACCGTCCGGCTGCCGTCGTCGTTGAGCTTGCCCGGCCCAAGGGCCACGACCTTGCCCTGCATGGGCTTTTCCTTGGCCGCCTCGGGCAGGTAGATCCCGCTGGCCGTCTTCTCTTCAGCCTCGGCGGGCTTGATCAGGACGCGGTCTTCAATGGGAGTGATCTTCATAGCTCTATCTCCAGCCTGAAAAGTGCTTGTTTGTGGTGCGTGGGGTGACGGACGACTCGACGAACAGCAGGGGGACGTATTAGAAGCCCATGCCTCCCATGCCGCCCATCCCACCCATGCCGCCGCCCATGCCACCCATCCCGCCCATGCCGCCGCCCATCCCGCCGCCGGGGCCGCCCGGGCCGGGGGTCTTGGGCTGGGGTTTCTCGGTGATGATGCAGTCGCAGGTCAAGAGCAGCGTCGCCACGCTCGCCGCGTTCTCCAGCGCCGTGCGATCGACCTTCGCCGGGGTGATGATCCCCTTGGCCACCATGTCGCCGTACTCGAGCGCCAGGGCGTCAAAGCCAAAGGAGCCCTTGCCCTCGGACACCTTGCTCACGACCACCGTCCCGCGTTCGCCCGCGTTGTCCGCGATCGTCTGCGTCGGAACCGTCAGCGCCTTGCGGACGAGCTCCACGCCCGCCGCCTCATCTTCGCCGCTGGTCTGGAGCTTCTTGAGCGTGTCCAGCGCCCGGATGAACGACACCCCGCCGCCGGGCACGATGCCCTCTTCCACCGCCGCGCGGGTCGCGTGCAGCGCGTCCTCCACGCGGGCCTTCTTCTCTTTGAGCTCAGCTTCCGACGCCGCGCCGACGTTGATCTGCGCCACGCCGCCGGCCAGCTTCGCCAGCCGCTCCTGCAGCTTCTCGCGGTCGTAGTCGCTCGTGACCACCTCGATCTCGCGCCGGATCTGCTCGATCCGCGCCTGGATCGCCTTGGACTGCCCCGCCCCCTCAATAATCGTCGTGTTCTCCGCGTCCACGCGGATCTTCTTGGCCATCCCCAGCTGTGCGATCTCCACCTTGTCCAGCTCGACGCCCAGGTCCTTCATGATCGGGTCCGCGCCCGTCAGCACCGCGATGTCCTCGAGCATCGCCTTGCGCCGATCGCCGTACCCCGGGGCCTTGACCGCGCACACGTTCAACACGCCGCGCAGCTTGTTGACCACCAGCGTCGCCAACGCCTCGCCCTCGACGTCCTCGGCGATAATTAAGAGCGGCTTCTTGGCCGCCTGGATCTTCTCCAGCAGCGGCACGAGCTTCTGCACCGAGCTGATCTTGTCCTCGTAGACCAGGATCAGGCAGCGATCCAGCTCCGCCACCAGGTCCTCGGTATTGGTCACGAAGTTCGGCGAGAGGAACCCGCGGTCGAACTGCATCCCCTCGACCACGTCCACGTAGGTCTCGAGGCTCTTGCCCTCCTCGACCGTGATCACCCCATCCTTGCCCACCTTCATGAACGCATCCGCCATGATCTTGCCGATCTCGGCGTCGTTGTTCGCGCTGATGCTCGCCACCGAGGCGATGTCATCCTTCTTGGTCGCGTCGATCGGCTTGGCCTGCTTCTCGATGTTCTCCACCACCGCCGC
Organism: Phycisphaeraceae bacterium; assembly: GCA_020851395.1. Classification (GTDB taxonomy): domain Bacteria; phylum Planctomycetota; class Phycisphaerae; order Phycisphaerales; family Phycisphaeraceae; genus JADZCW01. Next base: position 234 of record JADZCW010000229.1, on the reverse strand, counting down.
CACGGCCTTCTTCATCCCCCGCACCAGCCCGTTGGCGTCGATGCCCGCCGTGATGTGCCGCAGCCCCTCGCGGAACAGCGCCTCAGCCAGCACCGTCGACGTCGTCGTCCCGTCCCCAGCCTTGTCGCTGGTCTTGCTCGCCGCTTCCTTGACCAGCTGCGCCCCCATGTTCTCGCACTTGTCCGTCAGCTCGATCTCCTCCGCCACCGTCACGCCGTCCTTGGTGACGGTCGG
>JADZCW010000228.1 GCA_020851395.1 Phycisphaeraceae bacterium | reverse complement strand
GGACTCGAACCCTCCTTCACCGTCCTCGAATCCGAGAGCTACCCCGTCACCCTGAGCGTGCCGGTCAAGCTCGGCATCAGCCTCTATGACTACTATGCCGACCTCGCACAGACCTTCGGATACTTCCTCGTCGGCATCGACTTCTCCGTCCCACTGGCCTTCATCCCCAGCGAGTACGGCGCCTGGGATCTCTCCGCCGGCGTCAACTTCCTCTTCGCTGACACCGATGTCCTCGGCGGCGCTACCGCTCTGGGACAGGCTCAGGATAACTTCGAGCCCATCGGCGTCTTCGGACTGAGCATGAGCTACTAACCCCCCCGGAAGTTTCTTCCGGGAGTTCAGCGAGCGTCTGCTGATGGCAGCAACCTGAAATCCTGACTATCCCGCGGGATCGCCCGATCTCGCATCGCAGGTGCCGGCCGCCCTTCTCATCAATGGCCTGACGGGAACCCAGGCCATGGCCGGCACCAACCTCCTCTGGGCTCGACCACGGCACCCGGTCGAGCCCTTTTTCTTTGCGCGAAAGACAGCCCCCGACGGATCGCCGCCGGGGGCTATTGTGTGTTCATCGAGCACACGAAACCTGTCATACGACAGCACGCCGCCGGGCAACGACCACCGTCGCGCCGATCAGCAGCAATATCAGCCCCGCCGGCTCCGGGATCACCGTAACCTGCATCAACCACGGCCGCGAATAGGCTTCCTGCCCACCCATACCGTCAGGGTCAAATAAGCCGATGCCCACGATCCAGCCGTTGTTGTTGATCTCACTGGCGCCCGTCAGCAGCCACCCAGAGAAGGGGTCAATTATGTCGTTGAGATTGATCACCTCGCCGTTAACGTCCCACAGAACCGCCACGGAGCTGTCATCGGAAAATGAAACCGAGCCGACGGCAAGACCAGCGTCATTGATCGAGCGGGCGCTGCTTCCCACCTCGCCGGGCAGGTGGTCGAGCTCGATCGCCTCGGAGCTTGAGCCATTCCATCGCACCGCCACTAACCCGAAGTATGCCCCCTGCGCATCGTACTTCTTGGCAGCACCGATCACCGTCCCCGCGGCGTTGATGTCCAAATTCGCCGTGAGGGTTTGGCCGATGGCGTTTGTCCCGAGCAGGCCCAATTCCGTGGCGGCGACATCAGGGACATCCCAGCGAATCGCGTGCTCGCCCTCGCCCTGCCCCTGATCATTGACCGTCATGTACATCGCTGCCACGGCCCCCCCATCGCCGATCATGACACGCTGAGTCGCGGCAGGGCCGACCAGAGGGATGGCTGCCGTTCCCGACGACGGCCACAGCAGGACCGTGCGCGATCCGCTGAACCCTGTGTACGCGCCGCGCCCGATCGCCGCGCCCGCGGCATTGACGCCATCCACCGTCGCCAGACCTCCAGGCTGGTCGAGCTCCGTGAGCTGACCCAGCGCGTCCCAGCGCACAGGACTGTCGGCCAGGAACTGACCGGCCCCGTCATATTTCCTGACATTGCCCACGATCACGCCGCTGCTGTTGATAGCCACGGCGGCCCCGTCGACTTCCCCCGTCGCGCTGGCGCCAAGAGCCTCAAGTTCGATCACGTTCGTGCCTGATGCGGGCCATCGCACCGCCGCCTTGCCCAGGCCCACCTGGCCCTGATACTTGGTGGCGTACCCCACCACCTCGCCCGCATCGTTCATGTCCAGGGCGCGAATGGTCACCCCCGCGGGAGAAGTGTTGGACACTCCAAGGTTGCCCAAAATCTCCGCCGCAACGGGGGAGGCATTCCATCGCATCACCTCATACCCAAGAACCTGTGTGTTGTCCTGATTGTGGACCGACACATTGGTCACCGCCACGCCATCGCCCACCATCAAGCCCCCAAAACCACGCATCTGCCCGGGCACCTGTTCCGGCCCACCCCAGATCGTCACGTAAGCCCCCGCAGAAGTCGCCCACAGACTCACGACCATCAGCGCCACCGCATGCGCGCACGACACCGCCCGAATGTGTGTTCGATTCATGGCTGTTCTCCGATCTAAAAAGTATGGGATGATGCTCTCGCCCGCCGTTGCGGCGGACGCACGGTTCCGCGTGGCAGAACCTCATCGATCTGCTATTAATTAACCACCCCAAAATGGCATGTCAAGAAAAATTTTTCGTTTTGTTGTGTGGATAATGCCTCTATTTCACGGCCACTGGCGATCACAAAACGGCGAAATATAAGGCAAAAAGCAGCCGGGCGTGGTTTTGCCAGGGCCGGCAACCGCACCAGAATATCATGGTTAAAAACAGTATTTCCGCTGCGAATCAATCCAGATTCATCGTCATCAGGAACTCGGCGTTGGTCTTGACCTTCAAGAGTCGGCTCTTGATCAATTCCATCGCCTCGACCACGTTCATGTCCGCCAATACCTTGCGCAGGCGGTAGATCAGGTCGAGCTCCTTCTTGTCCAGCAGCAGCTCCTCGCGGCGCGTGCCGGAGGCGGCGATGTCGATCGCGGGCCAGACGCGCTTCTCGACCAAACGGCGGTCGAGGTGCAGTTCGCTGTTGCCCGTGCCCTTGAACTCCTCAAAGATGATGTCGTCCATCTTCGAGCCCGTGTCGACCAGCGCGGTGGCCAGGATCGTCAGCGACCCGCCCCCCTCGATCGCGCGGGCCGAGCCGAAAAACTTCTTGGGCCGCTGCAGCGCGTTGGAGTCCAGGCCGCCGGTGAGGATCTTGCCCGAGTGCGGCATCTCGGTGTTGTAGGCGCGGGCCATGCGGGTGATCGAGTCGAGCAGGATCACCACGTGCTCGCCGAACTCGACCATCCGGCGGGCCTTCTCGATGACCAGGTCCGCCACCTGCACGTGGCGGGTCGTGGACTCGTCGAAGGTGCTGGCCACGACCTCGACGTCCTCGGGCGTGTTGTTGCGGAAGTCGGTCACTTCCTCGGGCCGTTCGTCGATCAGCACGACGAAGACCTTCAT
>JADZCW010000227.1 GCA_020851395.1 Phycisphaeraceae bacterium | reverse complement strand
GCGATGCTCCTTAGCGGCGGAGCATGGATCGCGGCCCGTGGGCGAAAGCGGGGCCCCCGTCCCCGGACCGGGGTCTAGTGGAATGGTTCCGCTCTCGTGGGACGCCGGCCCGCGCTTGTCGCGCGGGTCGGCGCTTTTCCGAAATGTTTTCCCGTCTTCCTGAAGGAAACAGCCATGCGAGCTCGATGGATCAGATGGCCGTGGGCGACGGGGATCGGCGTGGGGTTGGCCGTGCTGATCGCGGTGCTGGGGTGGAGTGAGGCGGCGGCGATGACGCGGGAGGCGCAGCCGGCGTGGGCATGGGCGGCGAGGTTGGTCACGTGCCACGGGTCGCACTTCGGGACGAATCACCTGTTCTGGGACGCGGCGACACTGGCGGTGCTGGGCGCGGTGGCGGAGCGGATGAGTCGGCGGCGGATGGTGGTGACGCTGCTGGTTTCGTCGCTGGCGATCAGTCTGGCGGTGTGGGTGGGGCGGCCGGAGCTGGCGGCGTATCGGGGGCTTTCGGGGGTGGATTCGGCGCTGTTCGGGCTGGTGCTGGTGAGCGTGGGGCGCGAGTTGATGCGACGTGGGCAGTGGGCGGCGATGAGCGCGGTGGTGCTAGGGGCGGCGGGGTTCGTCGGCAAGACGGCGTTCGAGCTGGCGACGGGGCAGACATTGTTCGTGGCGGGGTCGGCGGAGTTTGTGGGGGTGCCGCTGGCGCACGTGGTGGGGTTTGTGGTCGGCGCGGCGGTGGCGATGAAGGGCGTAGAATGGCGGACATGCGGACCAAGCGTTACAGGGCGGCGGGCGGGGTGGTGCTCGACGGGAGAGGGCGCGTGCTCTTGATTGAGCGTGACGTGGTGCGGCCTGGGGGACGGGTGCATGAGGTGCGTCTGCCCAAGGGGCACGTCGAGAAAGGCGAGACGGATGAGCAGGCGGCGGTGCGCGAGGTGGGCGAGGAGACGGGGTACTGGGGCGTGGCGATCACGGCGGACCTGGGGGAGAACCACGTGGAGTTCGAGGACCGGGACAGGTTCGTGATCCGGGATGAGCGGTATTACCTGATGCGGCTGACGAACCAGAAAGCCAAACCGCGGGAGCTGGACCCGGCGAAGGAGGAGTCGCTGTTTGTGCCGCGGTGGGCGGGGAGCTTGGGACAGGCGGAGCGGGAGCTGACGTTCGAGGGGGAGAAATTATTCGTGCGGCGGGCGGCGAAGTGGCTGGCGGTGCATGGGGCGGAGAAGTAGATACTAGAAAGCGACGGGAGTCATACATTCGTCAATCCATTTAATTTCAATGATTTATGCACGTTTAGACCCCCTGGAAATCGGCGTCAAAATACCTACTAAGCCATTTACTTCCGCCTGCCAGGGGGTTACCTTATTCACTAGCCTTTCGTGGATTTGCTTCGTGGCTAGCCGCTGAGCGCTTCGATGTCTGGGGGGTCGGGAAGAAAGGTTTGTCATGCTCAGAAATGATGGTCGGGGTTGGCGAGTCGCGCTGGCGGCGGCGATGGGTGTGATGGTCTGCGTGCAGGCGCAGGCTGGGGAGCTGACGTCGTCCAAGACCATGCTCAAGCACCCGCAGCGCTGGGCGGGGGTTGCTGATGACTTCAGCCCGACGTGGGAGGGCGAGACGAAGGTCTACACGCGGGATCTGCCTGCGGTGTACATGACCAATCCCACACCGATCTTCACCGGCAACTACGATCTCTATGCATCGACTGGCGGCAGCGTCTGGTTCATCAGTGGGGCCCAGGACATCAATCAGTTCGCGGGCTATCTGTATCAGTCCTCGATGCATGATGTGTATCGGATCATCCCTAAACAGGTCTCGACGCTGGATCTGACGGCCAGCGTACGATCCACGTCGGCCGTGGCCGAGGCCAAGGCGGGGCCGACGGGCAAGCCGACGGTCGCCTACTACTCGCAGTCCCGTGACCTGCCCGACGCGACCACGGCATTCGCCATCAGCAGCGCGATCTACGCCAAGGTCGTGACGCCCAAGCATGCGGTGCTGGCCGACGCGACGGTGGTGGCGACGCAGACGTCGAGCATGGCGGCGCGGCGGATCGAGGCCCAGGGGCGCGTCTCGGCGGCTTCGATGATCGCCCCGACGATGACCGGGGCCACGTCCAAGGCGGAGGCGTCGTCCGATGTGTCGGCGACGTATGACGTGCGGTGGACGCAGCGGTTTCGGCTGGACCTGTCGTGGGCGGCCAAGGGCGAGGCGAAGTTCACCTTCGCGATCCATGACGAGGACACGGGGTTGGACCTGATGAGCTTCACGCAGGAGCGGCTGTGGATGTTCAGCCCGAACCACGGCGGGGACCGGTACAACCTGACGTTCACGGGCAATCTCGAGCCGGGCCGGTACACGATCCGGTTCGACAGCGACGCGGACAGCGCCCTGTCGGCCGACGGCGGCGAACGGGGGGGCAGCGCCCTGTATGACTTTGACCTGGGCCTGCGGACGGTGTTGGAGGGACAGGCTGCGGCGGATCTGCCCGAGGCGCGATTGATCGATGCCGAGACGATCGAGTACCTGACGGCCGAGGTGGTGTCGGTCTCCAGCTCGCTTTACGAGGACATTCTCGCGCACCCCGAACTTTATCCGCAGTACCGGCTGACGGCTCCTGAGTGGTACCAGGAGCAAGGAGCGGCGGGGAGCACGATCATCCCCGAGCCGGCGGGCGTGGCGGGGCTGGGCGTGCTGGCGCTGGCGATGAGGCGGCGGCGGGCGGCGTAGAGGCGGAAGAACCATTCATGGCACGCAGGATGCGTGCCCCACGGAAACATGCACGCGCCGCGGCTACTCACCGTGGCGTTGTCTTTCGGTGGCGCGGTGGAGGAGGCGTTTTTCCTTATCGGTCAGGCTCTGCAGGCCGTGGTTGTGGACCTTGTCGAGGATGCGGTCGACCTCGGCCTGCTCGCGGAG
>JADZCW010000226.1 GCA_020851395.1 Phycisphaeraceae bacterium | reverse complement strand
TGGTTGCAGAACATGGTGGCCTCATGAAAAAAGGTGAAGGGTGGCTCGCCGTCTGCCCGCAAACAGCGTGGGGGAGCGAAGTTGGGCTCCCCGGGTCCGGCGGGCATAATAGGGGTGGGCATCCGGGCGCTCCTTGATCTGGATCAAGGGCGTCATTTTTTTCTATAGGACCAGGTGACGGCATGGCGGAAGATGTGGGGTCGATTCTCAGGGGATGCCGGTTCTTCTCCGCCGTCAGCCCCGACCGCATGACTCGATTAGCAGGCATGGGCCGGCTCAAGGCTTACGAGAAGGACGAGGTCATCTTCCGTCAGGGCGACCCCTGTCCGGGCGTGTTCGTCGTGGGCAGCGGGCTGGTGCGCATCTACCGCGCCGCCCCCAGCGGCAAGGAACACGTGCTGCACCTGGTCAGCCCCGGCGGAACGTTCGCCGAGGTGGCGGCCATCGGCGGATTCGACTGCCCAGCCAACGCCGAGGCGCTCGAGGCGACCACCTGCGCCTACCTGCCCACAACCGAATTCAACCGTGTACTCAAGGACGATCACGGCCTGGCGATCCAGCTCTTGATGAGCATGGCCGGCTGGGTCAAGCACATGGTGGGATTGGTCGAGGACATGTCGCTGCGCGATGCGGCTGGGCGTGTCGCTCGCTACCTGCTTGAGACGGCCGATGACCGCGGCCAGGTCGTGCTCCCGAGCCTCAAACGTCACCTGGCCAGCCACCTCAACCTCACCAGCGAGACGCTCAGCCGCACGCTCCGACGCCTGAGCGAGGCGGAACTGATCACCGTCGACGGCGAATTGATCCAGCTCCACGCCCGCCCGCGACTCGAAGAGGTCGCCCAGGGCATGGGGCCGATGGTGTGACGCGGCCGATGGCCGTATGGTGATGGCTGAAAAAACGGAGATAGAAGATGCTTCAATCATGGATTGTTCCGCCCGTGGTATTGCTGGCATGCTTGACCATGACGACCACATCCACATCCGCGCAGCCCGAGCCAACCACCGCCCGGGCGAGATTCGATCCCGAGTCGATCTCGTGGAACAACCCCCTGGCCGATCCGGCCCCGGGCGTGGAGCACCACACGCTCCACAGCGCCGCGATGGACAAGGAGGTGGGCTACAACATCTACCTCCCCCCCGGCTACAACGACCCGGCCAACGCCCAGAAGCGCTACCCCGTGGTCTACTGGCTGCACGGCAGTCACGGCAACGAGAACCTCGCGGCCAATCTGCTCTCGACCATGCTGGCACAGGCGATCCAGGCGGGACGTGTGCCGCCGATGATCTACGTCTACGCCAACGGCGGGCGGTTCAGCAGCTACATGGATCATCCGGATAGCGAGGTCAAGTCCGAGACGCTGATCATCAAGGAGTTGATCCCGCACGTCGACGCGACGTACCGCACGATCGCCTCGCGCGAAGGACGCGGGATCGAGGGCTTCTCGATGGGCGGGGCGGGGGCGCTCAAATTCGCCTTCAAGTACCCGGACATGTTCTGCTCGGCGATCTCGGTGGCTGGGGCGTTCGTGACGGCGGAGGAGAGCCTGAGCCGACAAGCCACCGCCGACGATCGCGTGATCAAGGCGATCCGCGAGAATGATGCGGCTGAGCGGGCCCGCCGCAACGTCGATTCCATCCGCGGCCGGGTCGGCATCCGGCTCTACGTCAGCGAGCAGGACCTGACGCTGCGGTTTCATGCTCCCTTGCGGGCGGTGCTCAACGAGCAGGGCATCGCGCATCAGATGGTCCTGTTGCAGCAGGCCAGGCACGACGTGAGGGACTATTACCCGCAGATCGTCCCGGGCACGTTCGAGTTCCACGCCCGCCAGTTCGGCCTGCTCGGGCCGGCCGACTCCGAGGCGCCGCCGGTGCCCCCGGAGCGTCAACAGTGGCCGACGACGCTGCGGACGTTCGATCTCGAACCGCTGATGCCGCCGCCTCGCGTCGAGCGAAAGACCGTCATCTACCGCACCGCCCCAACGAGTCACGGCGACGTGGACCTCTTGATGGACCTGTACATGCCCACGAACCGCAAGAAGGTGGCCGTCAAGCCGCCGGTGATCCTGTGGGTGCACGGGGGCGGCTGGCTCGAGGGCTCGCGGTATCGCATCGAGGCGCTGCTGCTGGCGGAGTACGGCTACGCGGTGGCAAGCATCGAGTATCGCTACAGCCAGGAGGCGCCTTACCCGGCCCAGGTCCAGGACGCCAAGGCCGCGGTGCGCTGGCTGCGTGCCCATGGGAAGGAACTCGGGCTGGACACACGACGCATCGGCGCGGCCGGCGCGTCGGCCGGCGGGCAGATCGTCGCGATCATGGGCGTGACGGCGAACGACCCCCGCTTCGAGGACAAGAACGATCCCAACGCCGACCAGAGCGATCGTGTCCTGGCCGTGGCGGATTTCTACGGGCCGGCGGACCTGACCTACGTCCTGGAGATTCCCTCGCTGTCGCCCGGTGCGCGATACGCCATCGAGGCGTATCTGGGTGGACCCCTTGAGGAGCGAAAGGATCTGCTGAACCTGGCCAGCGCTACGACCATGATCACGCCGGACGATGCGCCCTTCCTTATCGTGCAGGGTGATGCCGACCCGCTGGTGCCGGTGGAGATGAGCCGGCGACTGCATGCGGCGCTGCAGCAGGCGGGCGTGGAATCGACCTACGTTGAGATCCCTGGCGGTGACCATGGCGTGCCCTGGGATGCATTCTTCGGCGGGCCCGAGGCCCGACGGACGCTAGTCGATTTCTTCGACAAGCACGTCAAGCACGCGACGATCGACTAAGCTGATTCGAAACAGTCTGCCAGGAATGATCCCCCATGTCGCGCCTGAACATTCTTTACATGCACTCGCACGACACGGGCCGCTGCATCGAGCCCTACGGCTGTGCGGTGACGACGCCGAACCTGCGCAGGCTGGCGGAGCGGGGCGTCATGTTCCGTCAGGCGTACTGCGCCGCGCCGACTTGCTCACCGAGCCGGGCCGGGCTGCTCTTCGGGCAGGCGCCGCACTCGGTGGGGATGCTGGGGCTGTCGAATCTCGGCTGGTCCATCCACGACATGAGCCAACACCTGCACCACCACTTGCGCCGTCACGGCTACACCACGGCCCTCTGCGGCACGCAGCACATCGCCCGCGACCCCCGCGACATCGGTTACGACCAGCTCGTTCCCACGCAGGCCAACGGATTGATCGACTCGGCCGTCGGTTGGCTCAGGCAAACGGCCGAGCAGCAGAAACAAGGCGACAAGCCGTTCTTCCTGTCCCTCGGACACGGGCTGACGCACAGGCACCGCTACCTGACCCCCGGCGAGAAGGACAATCCAGGCTACCTGCCCGTGCCGGGGCCGATGCCCGACCATCCCGTCGTCCGGCAGGACTTCGCAGCCTTTAGCGCCAGCGTCCGCCAGCTCGACGAGGACTGGGGCCGGATCATGGCCGCGCTGGCTGAGACGGGCCTGGACGGCAACACGCTGGTGATCTGCACCACCGACCACGGCGTGGGCTTCCCGCGCTGCAAGTGCTCGCTGTTCGATGGCGGGCTGAGCGTGATGTTGCTCATGAGCGGCCCGGCCGGAAGTGAATTCACGGGCGGCAAGGTGATCGACGCGCTGGCCTCGCAGATCGACCTATACCCGACGATCTGCGATCTGCTGGGCATCGAGTCGCCGCCGTGGTTGCAGGGCGTGTCGCTTATGCCCCTGGTGCGTGGTGAGAGGGCGAGCGTGCGTGACGAGATCTATGGTGAAATCACGCACCATGTCTCCTATCAACCCGAGCGATGCGTGCGGACGACGCGATACAAGTACATCCGCCGATTCAGCGATCGCCGCCTGCCGGTGCAGCCGAACGTCGACGACGGCCTGACGAAATCACTCTGGCAGTCCCTGGGCTGGGGCGGTCAGCACGAGCCGGCCGAGGCGCTCTACGACGTGCTGTTCGATCCCGGTGAGATGCGCGATCTGTCCCACGATCCAGCGCATGCGGAAATCCTGCGCGACCTGCGCGGCCGGCTCGAGAGGTGGATGCGCCGCACAGACGACCCCCTGTTGCACGTGCCCGTGCCCCTGCGCGCGGGCACCGGGGCGAGGTTCATCGCTCAGAATGAGACCAGTTCAGATGGGCCGTGGCAGGACGTGCCGTAAGGCTATTTCGACTCAACCGTCTGACCAAGCTTGCGCCACCGCTCGTAGCGCTTTTCCAGGAGCGTGTCGATCGGCACGCGGGCGATCTCGCGCAGGTTCTTGGTGATCCACTGCTCGAGCCGGTCGGCCGCCAGCGCGGGGTTGCGATGCGCCCCGCCGAGCGGCTCCTCGATCACGGCGTCGACCACGCCAAGCGATAGATTGTCCTTGGCGGTGAGCTTCAGCGCCTCGGCGGCCTTCTCGGCCTCGGCGCCGGTCTTCCAGAGGATGGCGGCGCAGGCCTCGGGGCTGATCACGCTGTACCAGGCGTACTGCATCATCGCCGCGCGGTCGGCCACGCCGATGCCCAGCGCCCCGCCGGAGCCGCCCTCGCCGATCACCACCGAGAGGATCGGCACGCGCAGCCGGCTCATCTCGCGGAGGTTCACCGCGATGGCCTCGGCCTGGCCGCGCTCCTCGGCGCCGATGCCGGGAAACGCGCCGGGCGTGTCGATCAGCGTCACGACGGGGAGGTTGAACTTCTCGGCCAGCTTCATCTTCAGCAGCGCCTTGCGATACCCCTCGGGGTGGGCCATGCCGAAGTTGCAGGCGATGCGCTCCTTGGTGTCGCGACCCTTGCGGTGGGCCATGACCATGACCTTGTGTTGGCCGATCCGCGCCAGCCCGGCGGCGATGGCCTGGTCGTCGCCGAAGGCGCGGTCGCCGTGCAGCTCGGTGAAGTCCTTGCAGATGGCCTGGAGGTAGTCGGTCGACTGCGGCCGATTCGGGTGGCGGGCGACCTTGACCACGTGCCAGGGGCTGAGGTTCTCGTAAGTCTTTCGCAAAAGCGACGTGTGGGCCTCGCGCAGCCGGCGGATCTCCGGCGCCAGGTCAGCCGCACGCGGGCCCGGCTGCACGGCCTCGGCCCCCGCCCCCGGGGGTGGGGCGGCCGGCGGGAGTTTGAGCATCGCCTCAAGCTCGGCGATTTGCTGCTCCAGACGGCTCAGCGGCCGTTCAAACTCCAGCTCGTAAACGGGTTGCAGTGTGCCTGACAGCGAAGTCATCGTGGGGTCCTGTCGGTAATCGGGCGGAGCGTTATGCCCCCCACCGCCGCCATTATAGCGAGTGCCCCTGCGGGGTCGGCGGACATAACATCAGACAAATCAAGCGGATATCGCTCGCCCAGCGAGGCATCGCAGGCCAGAGCTTGGGATGAAATGAAGGCCTACGGCCGACGGAGCCAGCTAGCGAGCGGTCGCTGTCGTCGAGGTGTCACGCGCCTCGGTCAGGGCCTGGATGTGCTCCGACGCCAGACGGGCCTTAAGGACCAACAGCGCCGTCTCAAGCTGTGGGTCGAGCGACTGACGGATCAGGTCCTCGGCCGTAGGCTGGGTCGTGGGCTGGGTGGCAGCGGCGTCCTGCTTGGCCGGCTCATCACGGATGACGTCGGCGTCCTGGCGGACGCGGATCGAGTCGGCCACCTGGGTGCTGGTCATCCGGACCTCGAGGTCCGGGTCGACGCCCCAGTCCTTGTCCAGCGGCTGGCGGTGGATGATCCGGCCCTTGGGCAGCCGGTAGTACTGCGTGGTGAGCTTCAGGCACGCGTCGCCGTTGCCCAGGGGCGTCAGGTCCTGCACGGAGCCCTTGCCGAAGGAGCGATGGCCGATGATCAACGCCCGCTGGTAGTCTTGGAGCGCGCCCGAGACGATCTCCGACGCCGAGGCTGAGCCCTGATTGATCAGCACGACCAGCGGTATCGACGGCTGGGCGCGGTCGGGGCGGGCGCGGTACTCATGCGTGACCTTGCCGTCGCGCTCGACGGTCGAGACCAGCGTGCCCGAGGGGATGAACCGGTTGGCCACCTCGATGGCTGAGCCCAGGAGCCCGCCGGGGTTGAAACGCAGGTCCAGGATCAGGCCGTCGAGCCCGTGCTCGTTCTGCATCTGGTTAATGGCGCGGTCGAGGTCGTCGGCCGTCTGGGGCAGGAAGTTGGTCAGCCGGATGTAGCCGATGCGGCGCTGGGGGTCGATGTAGTAGTCCCAGCCCTTGTCCGGCCGGCGCTCCCAGCCGAGGATCGAGTGGATCTCGATCTGGGCCCGCCGGACCTTGAACTCGAGCTGGCCGGGATGGCCGACACGCTCCACGGCCAGCGTCACGGTCGTGCCCTCGGGACCGGTGATCTCGCGGACGGCCCGGTCCAGGCTCCAGGCCGAGACGTCCTGACCGTCGACCTGGGCGATGATGTCGCCGGCCTTGATGCCGGCCGCCTGCGCCGGCGTGTCGGCCAGCGGGGTGATGACCACCAATCGGCCGTCGCGCTTGGAGATCTGCACGCCGATGCCCTCGAATTTCCCCTGCGTGTTGCGGGAGAACTGCTCCATCTCGTGCGGCCAGATGACGGCCGAGAAGTCGTCGAGCCGGCTCATGGCCCCATCGGCCATCTCGTAGGCCAGCACCTGGCGCGGCAGGCGCACGGTATTGCGGTTGAGGTCCTGCACCTTCTCGAGCAAGTTCGACGCCTCGCCGAAGCGCAGCGGCTCAGGCCGGTTGAGCTCGGCGCGCAGTTCCGCCAGGCCGATCTGGAATGCCCCGAGATGTTTGTCGTCGGCTAGTGCGGGGAATGTCTGCTCGAGGCCCCTGGTCCGCGAGAGCACCTCGAGGGCCTCGAAGGCGCCGTCGAGCAGCGGGCCGTAGCCCTGCCCGGAGATGTGCTTCTGGGCGGCCAGGAGCAGCGTGGTCCAGAACATCGGAACCTCGACGCCGTCAAGCGTCTGCTGCCAAGTCTCCTCGCCGAAGACCGGCGGGTCGTTCTTCTCGTCCTCGTCCTGTCCGTCCTCTTTCGCCTGCTCGGCCTGGCGCTTGATGCGCAGATCGTAGAGCTCGCTGAGCTTCTGCGGCGCGTACATGCGCAGAAGTCGGACGTGCCGCTCGGCCTGCTGGGACTGATCGCGATAGCGCTGATGGTCGTCGAAGAGCAGGTACAGCGCGCGGTAGAGTCCCAGGGCCTCGAGCCAGTCGTCCTGGGCCTTGGCCAGGTCGGCGGCACGCTCGGCCTCGATCACCAGATGGCGGATCGGTTGTTCCTCGAGCATCAGCGAGGGATCGGTCGCCAGGTCATTGGCCTCGACGGCCGCACGCAGGGCGTCCTCGACACGGCCCTTGTCCAGACTCTCGCTGACCCGCTGCATCGCGGACTTGTACGCCTCCAGACGCTCGGCGTCGTGCTCAGCCCGGTACTTCTCGTGCGCCGCGATGGCGCTGAGCAGGTCAGCCACCTGCGGGTCGCCGCGCAGGACCGGCTCGGAAGACAGCAGCGTGCTGATCTGGATGAATTGTCCGCTGTCAGCCAGTTGGGGCACGCTCGCAAGCTGGGCGTCCGCGTTCTGGCCGTACGCGGGAAGCACCCCGACCAGGAGGACCACCCCCAGGCAAGAGGCGACTAACCACCCGCGGCGGGCGGCCCAGAAGAACGAAAAAGCAACGGCATGGCTCATGAGATCACCTGTCAGCCGCAACGCATCGCCCGCGGGATGCAATCCGATCCCAGATCACGACATAAGCTGTTTATCGGTTATACGAACCGTCGGACTTACCGGTTCTGGACCGCCAGGGGCAGGCGGGAAAAATCGACGGCCCTGGCCCATGCGGCTGATTCTAGGCCGATTCCTTGCCCTTGACCCGCAGCTCCTTGAGCTTGGACGGGCGCAGCACCGCGTCGGTGTCGATGACGTACTTGGCGCCTTTGTTGGGCAGCTCGGGCAGGTCGTACATAAGCTCGAGCATGACCTCTTCCATGACCGATCGCAGGGCGCGGGCCCCCGTGTCGCGCTCCAGGGCCCGCTTGGCGAACTGATCGAGGGCGCCGGGGGTGAACTCGAGCTCAGCCTGCTCCATGCCGAAGAAGTGCTGGTACTGCCGGGTCAGCGCGTTCTTGGGCTCGGTCAGGATCCGCACCAGGGCCTCGACGTTCAGCGGTTCGAGCGAGGCGACGACCGGCAGACGCCCGATCAGCTCGGGGATCATGCCAAAGTGGATCAGGTCCTCCGGCGTAGCCTGGGCCAGGAGCTCCCCGACCTCGGCCGCGTGGTCCTGCTCGGTGCTCTGCTCGGAGGTGAAGCCGATGGCTTTCTTGCCCAGCCGACGGCGGATGATGTCGTCCAGACCCACGAAGGTGCCGGCGCAGATGAACAGGATGTTGCTCGTGTCCATCTGGATGTACTGCTGCTCGGGATGCTTGCGGCCGCCCTGCGGGGGGACGTTGGCCACGGTGCCCTCGAGCATCTTCAGCAGCGCCTGCTGCACGCCCTCGCCCGAGACGTCGCGGGTGATTGAGACGTTCTGACTGGTCTTGCCGATCTTGTCGATCTCGTCGATGTAGATGATGCCGCGCTGGGCGGATTCGAGGTCGAAATCCGCCGCCTGGAGCAGCTTGAGCAGCAGGTTCTCGACGTCTTCGCCGACGTAGCCGGCCTCGGTCAGCGTCGTGGCGTCGCCGATGGCGAACGGGACGTTGAGGATGCGGGCTAGCGTGCGGGCGAGAAGCGTCTTGCCCGAGCCGGTCGGGCCGATCATCAGGACGTTGGACTTCTCAAGCTCGATGCCCGAGTCCTTGTCCTCGGCGACGGTCAGGCGTTTGTAGTGCTGATGCACGGCGACGGCGAGGGCGCGCTTGGCGCGTTCCTGGCCGATGGCGTACTGATCGAGGAATTCCTTGACCTGGCGCGGCGTGGGGATCGAGCCGAAGCTCGGTCGGCCGGCCTGCACGCGCCGACGCTCCTGCCGGAAGATGTTCTGGCAGAGGTCGACGCAGTTGGCGCAGATGTAGACGTCGTTGGGCCCTTCGACCATCGGCCCGACTTCGCGGCTGGTCTTGCCGCAGAACGAGCAGGTGGTGATCCGTCGCCCCCGGAAGCCTCCGCCTCCGGAACCGCCCGAACCCCCGCCGCCGGGACCGCCCGAACCACCCCCCCCGGAACCGCCCGAGCCACCACCGCCCCCCGAGCCGCCGCCGGGCCCGCCGCCGATCGCCGACGCCTGGCCGGTCAATCCGCTCGTCCCGATGTCATCCCCGGTCTGGCCGGGAAAATTTCTCTCTCCACCCTTGCCCGTCTTCTGGTTCGGCATGACTCATTCCCGTCGGCGCATCGCGCCGAACATGGCTGGCAGACGAAGGTTAATAACCGGTGACCGCGCGGTGTGTCGTCATGAGTTCTGATCGTCCAATCCCGGGAGAGTCTTAATGTGCTCCCGACCGGTTCTTGCGTGCCGGCACGGCCCATGGACGACCGAGGCATTGTAACACACCTCGCGGGTTCATCGACCACCGGCATGGACTTGACGCGATTTTCGTGGCTGAAATCGGTGGATGTCGCGCGGGTTAGGGGGCCCATCGCGCGAGGAGGCGTCACGTGGGTTCTTATAGGAACCTAGCGGTCATCACGCCCCGGCCTGCCAGTGGACGGTTGGGTATCGCTGGTGGATGAATCTTCGCCGGGGTCAAACTTGCTCAGGAGCCGAGCCATCACCGCGCGATGAGCACGGACGTATTCCTCGTCGCTCAGCTCGCCCTGTTCGTGCATCTGGCGAAGGTCCTCGACGCTGAAGCCCGCCGGGGGGACCGAGGTCACGTCGTCCGGACGCTTCGACCGGGCCAGCACCATCCATCCCGCCATACCGGCCAGCACAATGATCAGCAACGCCGCCCCGAGCGCGTAATAGAATCGCCCCCCGAGGTACCGCCCCATCGACGCGGACCGGCCGGACTGGGCCAGGAACAGGCCGCAGACCAAACACCACCTCGACGCCAGAGCGATCAGCATCGGCATGGCTGGGTTCCCGCCGGCGGTCACGATACGGGGAGGACTACTTCTTCGTGCTCTTCCTGGTGGTCTTCTTCTCGGCCTTCTTCTCGGCCTTGGCCGCATCCTTGCCGTCCTCGGCCAGCTCGCTGGGATCGACGTCGGTGATCGACGCCTTCTCGAGCACCTTGTCCAGCGTCTTCTGGTCGCGGATCTGCATGTAGAGCTGCTCGAGCTGGCCGCCGCGCTGCATCTCCTGACGCAGCTTCTCGGGCCGACGCCCCTGCTGCATGGCGTACATGGCGATCCGGCCGTTGAGCTCGCCCTCGGAGACCTCGACCTCGAGCGTTTCGGCTGCGCGAGACAGGATGAAGAAGAGTTTGAGCGTCCGGCGAGCCTCGGCGTCGCTGCTCTGACGCAACTCGGCCACCCGCTGGGCGATCTCCTCGTCACCGAGGCCCTGGTAGGCCAGCTCCATCGCCTGGCGCTGGAGCATCCGCTCCGCCTGGCGGCCCGAGAGGCCCTCGGGCAGTTCCATCTCGACCTTCTCGACGAGGTAATCACACAGCTGCTGGTGCATGGCTGACTGCTGCTGACGCTGGTGACGGCTCTCGAGCATGGTGCGGACCTGCTTGCGCAGGTCGGCCGGGTCGGCGGCGCCGAAGCGGGCGGCCAGGTCCGTCTCGGCCGCGGGCGCGACGCGCTCGACCTTCTGGATCTTGATCACCAGCGTGATCGGCCGGTCCTTGATCTTCTCGTTCTCATGAGCCGAGGGCCCCGTCAGCGACACGCGTACCGTCTGGCCCGCCTTCTGACCCAGCAGACGCTTGCCAAGGTCCTCGACCACGATCCCCGCCACGTGCCCCTTGAACGATCGCGACTCGCCGGGGACGAGCACGTAGATCTGAGGGTGGTGGGCCACCTGCTCGGCCGAGTCGGACGCGTCCTGGCCGGGCAGGATCGTCACGTCCGTCATCAGATAATCATCGACCTCGACCGCCGCGTCGCCGGCGTCGCTGAGCGACCCGAACTGACGGCCCATCCGCTGCACCTCGGCCTCGACCTCGGCGTCGGACAGTTCGAGCTTGGGCCGCTTGATCGCCACGCCTTCGAGCTCGGGCAGCTCGAAAGCGGGCACGATCTCGACCTCAACCTTGAACGTCAACGACCCCGTCTCGGGCAGGGTGATCTTGTCCAGGTCCTTGATCTCGGGCTGGCCCAGGACGCTCAGCTTCTCCTGTTCGATGGCCTGCGAGTAGCAGTCCGAGAGCAGCTGTGTGCGGACCTCGTCGCGCACGGCCGACGTGAACCGCCGCTGCAGCAGCCGCTTGGGGGCCTTGCCGGGCCGGAAACCCGGCAGAGCGGCCTGGCTCTGGAGCTCCTCGAACCGGCTGCCGACCTGCTCGGCAATCCGCTCGGCGGGGATCTCGATCGTCAGGCACTTGCGGGCGGGGCCGACATCCTCCACGCTCACGGTCAGCGGCCCGGCGTGGGCGTGATCATGATCGTGGTCGTGGTCATGGTGGTGATGGTCGTGGTCGTGGTGCTCGTGATCGTGGGGAGCCATGAAGGAACCTCAAAGGGCGGCGTGGCCGCCAGGGGTCGGGCTAACGGGGTACACAGGTTTCGCCAAGTCCGGCGCAGACGGGAAATTATGGGTCCCAACCGCCGCAGCGTCAACTCCCTCGCAAGCCCGGCGCGACGGGGAAATAGCTCCCCCGGTCAGGACCACGACCAATGATTTTTCGTTACATTTGTGCCCCTGAACCGCACACCCCACCATCACGCCTCCGGGGACGGGCCTATGCCTCAAACCTGGCGAGCGGCTTGGTTTCTGGCGATCTTCATCCTCGCCGGCCCCGCCGTGTTCGCCCAGCGGGCTGACAGTGTCACGCTGCGCAACGGCGATGTCCTGACCGGACAAATCCAGGAGCTGACCGATGACCACGTCACGCTCGAGCACCCGGTGCTGGGCCGGCTGGTCATCCCACGCGTGCAAGTGAGCGAGATCAGCCACGCCGCGATGAACCTCGACCAGGTCGATGCCGACCTGGATCAGGGGTCAAACACCTCGCGTGAGCAGGAGCAAGAGGCTGACGGGGAAGAATCCGACACGGATCACCCCATGGAGGGGGTCGCGATGCCTGCGACGCGAGAGCCGACGACTCAGCCGGCTGTCGCGGCCAACGCCACGCAGCCGACCAAGAAGATCCCCGACGAGCCTCGACCCAAGAGCTGGTTCGACGGATGGAAGACCAAGCTCGTCCTGCGTTTCGACGGCCGGGACCGAGACAATTCCGGCCGCGACGAACTGACCGGCCGCGTGGGGTACGAGGCCGACCGCAAGACC
>JADZCW010000225.1 GCA_020851395.1 Phycisphaeraceae bacterium | reverse complement strand
TGCGCCCGCTTCGCCGACGTCCTCGAGCACGGCGTCACCCTCGACCCTGATCCCGCCCGCCAAGCCTGACTAGAATTTCGGGTCTCGCACTCCGACCCACCATCGAGGAACCCCATGACGATCCCCGATCGACCCCACCCCGACGCGACATCGTCCTCCCCCGCCAAGCCCGGCATCTTCCAACGCCTGGACCTCTGCGAGAAGGCCCCCTACACCCTCGGCGAGTACGCCAAGCGGTTCTGCTGGGAGCTCACCCAGGCCACCCTCGTCAACTGGGCTCCCCGCCGCGCCAACGCCTGGCGACGCTTCTGGATCTGCCTCTTCGGCGCCAAGATCCCCCCGACCTCCAAGCTCGGCAAGCCCGTCCGACTCCTCCACCCCTGGAAGCTGACCATGGGCCAGCACAGCTCCGTCGCCGGCTCCGTCAAGCTCTGGAACGCCGGCACCATCGACATCGGCGACCACACCACCATCTCCCAGGACGCCGAGCTCTGCGCCGGCTCCCACGACTACACCCAGCCCCACCTGCCCATGCTCCGCACCCCCGTCAAGATCGGCTCGGGCGTCTGGGTCTGCGCCAGGGCCTTCATCGGCCCGACCGTCACCGTCGGCGACAACTGCATCGTCGGCGCCTGCGCCGTGGTCATGCGCGACGTCCCCCCCGGCATGATCGTCGCCGGCAACCCCGCCGTCGTCGTCAAGCCCCGCCCCATGGGCGACCCCGCCTGACCCCTCGAACCGATCTCCCGCCCCGTTCCCCCTCATTTTTCTCACTTCTCGCGTGGAAAAGCCCCCGCCAAACTTGTCACCACCGCCAGCCTGGTGTTAGATTCAACAGGACATGAACCTTCGCCACCTGATCGGGCTGTCATGTCTGCTGGGGATGCTCTGGCTGGGAACAGGTTGTCAGGAGTCCCTGTTCCCCAAGGACATGCCCCGCTCGCAGTACGAGCGTTACTCGATGTTGCGCGGCCAGGACCGGCCCGCAACCGAGACGAACATGTTCGGCCGGGAAGAGCCGGCGCTGCGGGACCGCCTACGTCCCCTCGGCGAGGAGTTCTAGCAGGGACGGGATGGATCGTCAGACCGATTCCCCGCCGGGCAACCCGGCAAGTCACCGGCCGACCCCACGACAGCCATCGCGTTAACTTGGCGCGATCTTGACGCCTGGGATGGCCGATAAAACACCCTCGGCTGGCCGTCCAGCCGGAAAAAGGCAAAGTTTTCCAAGGGCTCGCCCGATGAATAGGGGTATGCCCCTCCGTTCGTGACAGGGCAGTACGATTCAGGCGGTTTCACCGCGGCTATTACCGGACGACGCCATGGCTTTGTCGACTCGTACCCTGATCGTGCTCGGAAGTCTCCTGGCCGCTATGACCCTGGCCAGCGGTGTCCTGCTCGTCCTTCAACCCGCACCCGTCGCCCCCCTGACGCACATCCGGCTCCTCTCGACGGACCGCGCCGTCGACCCCGCCGACCAGCTCTTCGCCACCACATCCCCCGTCCAGCACGGCCGCTGGCAGGCCATCACCATCAGCTACAGCGGCGCCGCCTACGGCTCAGGCTCCACCGTCGCCCAGCAGCACGAGTACCTCGGCCTTCGCGGCCTCGGACACCACTTCGTCATTGGCAACGGCACCGCCTCCCCCGACGGCGAGATCGAGGTCGGCTTCCGCTGGCAGCACCAGCTCCCCTCCGGACTGCCCGTCAGCCAGGCCGCCGGAGACCAGCAATCGATCATCCAGATATGCCTCATCGGTGACGGCCGAAAGGCGCCCCCCACCGACTCGCAACTCCGCGAGCTGCTCTGGCTCGTCCGCAACCTCCAGCTCCGCACCGGTATCCCGTCGAGCAAGGTCGGCCTGATCGATGCCGGCCCCTTCGCCGTCGGGCCCTATTTCCCCGAACTGGTCCTTCGCCAGCAGCTCTTCCGCTAGCCCGCTACGCCCCAGCCCATCTTCACGCCACCACGCCGACCGTCCCCCGACCCTCTATTCCCTCATACGAGCCTTGATTCCGATAAGCACCCGCCTGTCGGGGGCTCATGGCCGATTCCACTCCGGGCCACGATCTGCTCCGGTCAAGTCCCTTTCACCCCATGTCGATGAACTTGCTATGGTGTAAAGCCGGATGGTCATTGAATTTCTTCGGTAGATCGATCACAATAGGAAAATTACGGTGCGTCGGCCGAACAACCGGCAACCGCCGTCCCCACCCCGACGTATGAACCGCCACCTTTTGTTCGGGAAACGCGTCAGCTAGATGGAAAATCTAGATGACATCATGGGTTATCAGGTCCTAGGCACCCTCGGCTATGGGGCCAAGAGCACCATCTTTGCCGTCAAGGACAAGGACAACCACCTCTACGCCCTCAAACGCGTCACCCGCGAGGACTCCAAGGACCAGCGCTTCCTCGACCAGGCCATCTACGAGCACGACATCGCCAGCAAGCTCGACCACCCCGCCCTGCGCAAGAGCTTCAAGCTCATCCGCAACCGCGCCCTGCTCCGCGTCAACGAGGTCATCGTCCTGATGGAGCTCGTCGACGGCCTGACCATGGAGCAGTACGAGTTCGAGTCCGTCGAGGAGGTCTGCCGGCTCATGCAGCTCGTCGCCCAGGGCCTGCACGCCATGCACGCCGCCGGCTTCGTCCACGCTGACATCAAGCCCAAGAACATCCTCGTCACCGACAAGAACGCGGTGAAGATCATCGACTTCGGCCAGTCCTGCACCGTCGGCACCGTCAAGCAGCGCATCCAGGGAACGCCTGATTACATCGCCCCCGAGCAGGTCCTCCGCCACGCCATCACCCCCTCGACGGACATCTTCAACCTCGGCGCCACGATGTACTGGGTCCTGACTCGCAAGAACATCCCCACCCTGATCCCCAAGGACGACGACGGCGGCCTCTCGACCGCCTCGAAGAAGCCCAAGCCCGTCAGCGAGCTCAACCCCGACGTCCCGACCGCCCTCTCGAGCATGGTCATGCAGTGCGTCGAGACCGAGCCCTCGGCCCGCCCCTCGAGCATGCTCTCGATCTACGAACGCCTCGAGCTGGCCGTCGCCCAGTTTCACCGCACCCGCGAGGCCAAGAACACCCAGCCCTCCGATGACGCTGTCCCCCGCCAGAAGGCCGTCTGACCACCGCCTGTTCCCCTCACCCGCCAACCGGACAAAAAAACCACCCGGCCGAGGAGCCCTCGGCCGGGTGATTTGTTTCCAGTCAGGCATGCCCGACGCCTACAGCGCGTCGTTGTTCGCCTCGCCGGTGCGGATGCGGACGACCTTCGACAGCTCGTAGACGAAGAGCTTGCCGTCGCCGACGTTGCCCGTCCGGGCCGCGCCGGTGATCGCCTCGATGGCCCTGCTCAGGTCCTCGCTCTTGACCGCGATCTTCAGCAGCACCTTGGGCACGAACCCGACGTCCATGCGGGCGCCGCGGTAGCGTTCGGTGTGCCCCTTCTGCTTGCCGAATCCTTTGCACTCGAGCGCGGTGCATCCGAGGATGCCCAGTTCGGTCAGACGTTTCTTTACGTCATCGAGCGACGACGGCTTGATGACGGCTTCGATCATATGCATGAGTCATCTCCTGTGCGATGAATTTCCATGTGGAGGGTCGGGAACACGCGGCCTCAGATCTCACGGGCATGGTAGCTCTTGATGTACGTCCGCTGGAAGTCGGGGTACGCCTGCGTGTCGTGCTCACCGAGGTCCAGCCCCTCGATCTGCTCCAGATCGCTGACACGCATGCCCATCACGGCCTTGATGATGCCCCAGAGCACGATGTTCACCACCACCGTGAACAGGCCGATCGACACGACGCCCGTCAGCTGAATCCCGAACTGTTTGGCCAACCCGTTCTCCGCCGCCAGGTCGCCGAAGAGTCCGCAGGCCAGCGTCCCCCACACCCCGTTGACCAGGTGGACGCTCAGCGCGCCGACCGGGTCGTCGATGCGCAGCTTCTGGTCGATCAACAGCACCGACAGCACCACAATCACCCCGCCGACCGCGCCGATGATCGTGGCCTCGGCGGCGTTCATGATGTCCGCCCCGGCCGTGATCGCCACCAGGCCCGCCAGCACGCCGTTGAGCACCATCGAGAAGTCAGGCTTCTTCTGGATGAGCCACGAGGTGAACATCGAGGTCACGGCCCCCGCACACGCCGCGATCGTGGTCGTGACCAGCACCAGCGACACCTTGCCCGGGTCCGCCGACAGCACCGATCCGCCGTTGAAGCCGAACCAGCCCCACCACAGCATGAACACGCCGATGGTCGCCAACGCCAGACTGTGACCCGGGATGGCGTTGGACGATCCGTCCTTGTTGTACTTGCCCAGACGCGGCCCGACCATGATCGCCCCGACCAACGCCCCCCAACCGCCGACCGAGTGCACCAGCGTCGATCCCGCGAAATCCTTGAAGCCCATCGTCTCGAGCCAGCCCCCGCCCCACAGCCACGACCCCGTGATCGGGTAGCTGAACGCCGTGAACAGCACCGTCCAGACGATGAACGCGCTGAACTTGATCCTCTCTGCCACAGCCCCTGACACGATCGTCGCCGCCGTCGCGGCGAACATCGCCTGGAACAGGAAGTCCGTGTAGTACGTGTACCCCGCGTTGTACGCCGAGCTGATCAGGCTCGGGTCGCCCGACACGCCGGCGTACGCGTCCGAGATCCAGAAGCCGGCGAACTTGAAGAACTCCTGGCTCCCGTCCTCGGGTTTGCCCAACGAGAACCCCGGGTACATCAGGTTGAAACCTACCAACGCGTAGATCAACACCCCCAGGCACGGGATGATCGTGTTCTTGAACAGGATGTTGACCGTGTTCTTGGCTCGCGTCAGGCCTGTCTCGACCATCGCGAACCCCAGGTTCATGATGAACACCAGCGACGCCGCGACCATCATCCACAGGTTGTTGGTCGTGAACAGCACGTCCGCGGCGGTCGGCCCGTCGCCGGCCTGCTCCACAGCCGCCGCCGCGCCGGCCACGGCCTCCGCCTGACCCAGGGCACACGTCGCCCAACCCGCCGTCACCAGCACGGCCAAACACGAGAACGCGACCAACCATTTTTTTCGACTCATGACGATTCCTCCTCGGGGGGAACGGGGTGAAGGCCGCCGACGCGCGTGCGACGCGTTATCGGCCACGATGATCGAGTGACGGATCAGCCATGCAATGCCCCCACTTGCGGATCGGTGCGCCGCGGCTTGGGGTCTAGTTGATGGACCGACCCGACCGGCGATTTGGGCAACGCACATGGCTGTCTCCCTGAACGTGGCCGAAGCGTGAATCCCGGGCGACGTTGCCCCCGTCCACGCACCGCTCAGGCACCGGACGAGTTCGGATCAGGCCTGGCCGACGCCTGTCCTCGCGGCCCGCAACGACCCTCCAGCGCACCCGGGGGTGCACTGGACGGCGGAGTCAAAGGCAAGGACAATGCCAGATATGCGCCGGTGTGCCCCGTCTTTACCGCAACTGTCACAATCGATAGGCTTTAAGACCTCGACGGGAAAATGAGCTTGAGATTCTCCGGCGGTTCGTTTCGTGGGCACGGCCGGCAGGAATGCCCAAAAAAGTCGCGGCCTCGCGCGACCCTTGGGGTGACGGATCGTTCTTCTTTGGGAGACCAGCTGATGCATCAGCAAGTTGCGCGGCACCGAATCAGACGGTGGATGAGCCTTCTTGTGGTCGTCGCGATGGCGATCAACGTCCAGGGCCAGGACATCCTCGATCAGAACAACGATCCGGACCTGCACGCCGCGCCCGACGACGCCCTCGCTTTCGAGATCGATATGGCCCGCCTTCTCGACGCCGGCCAGACCCTGCCGACCGACGTGCAGGACGGTATCTGGCGACTCTCACCCTCGCCCGAAAAACGTCTGCTGGTCCTGCCCCTGCGCATCACCCCCTCCGCCACCCCCAGGGTCCTCGGTTCCACCTCGATCCGCGCTCGCGGCGGGAAGCTCCTGGCCTACATGATCCCCCCACCCGGCGCCGGCGACGGCAACCCGGCCTTCGGCGCTCCCGACGCGCCCGCCGGCCAGACGCGTATCCCTCGCCTGACACGCTCCCTGACCGTCACGCCCCAGGGCCGCGCACGATGGAAAATGGACCGTTCCATTCCCGGCGCCGCCGTCGCCGACCCCAACGAGCTCTACGCCCTGAAGATCCAGCCCTCCCTCGCCGAGGGCAACGGCGACAGCAACGACCGCGCCGCCCGCGCCAACCAGGATCGCCAGGCACGGCTCCAGGAGATCGAGGCCCAACGCGCTCGAGCCCGTGAGCAGGCCGAGCTGCGCAAACGCATCCTCGCCCTCCCGACCGAGTTCGACGAACCCCTGCCCCCCGTCGTCCTGGCCGTGTTCGAGGTTCGCTCCAACACCACCTCCGTCGATCTCTCGAACTCAGCCATCCAACCCTGGCGCCTGGCCCTGGACATCCTTGAGGGCCTCGGACGCGACCCATCCGACGCGATCCTCGAGCGTCTGAATCAGGACCTGACCTCAGACCCCTCCGCCTTGAGCCTGCGCCTCGCCGCCCAGGCCCTGATCAATTCTCCGCTCCTGGACCAGTCCGAACTCCGCCCCGCCGTCGCCTCGCTCGCCCGCCGCGTCCTCGACGGCTCCGACGCCCAGGCCCGACACGTCCTCATCCAGGCCCTGGCCGCGATCCCCACCCCCTCGCCCGAGGCGCTCGATCTCCTGCGCCAGGCCGCCAAGGACAACGATGGCCCGAACCGTCTGGCCGCGCTCGGCGGTCTCCTGCGTCTGGCCGGCACGGACGCGGCCGCGCTCGAAAGCGCCTTAGCCGCCTTCGCCGTCGTCTGGACCATGCCCAGTCCTCCCCCAGCCGATCAGGTCATCGCCTCCCTGCTCACCCGCTCCCTCGCCGACGACGCCGACGAGATCAACGCCAAGCTCGTCGACGCCGTCGACTGGTCCAAGATCGCCCCCCCGGCCCGCGAGCTGGCGATCAAGAAGGTCGTTGAGCGCGCCCCCGATTCTTCCCTTGCCCGCCGCTGGCTCGACGCCAAGCTCCTCGGCGCCGCCGATCCCGCCCTGGTCCGCCAGACCCTCACCGTCCTGGCCGACGCCGCCAAGTCCCTGGCCCCCTCGGCCCCGCGGATCGACCTCTCTGACCGCGAGCAGACGCTGCTCAAGCTCCTGGCCTCGACCGACAAGAGCCTGCGCGACCTGGCCTGGACCAGCCTGACCCTCTACCGCATCCCCAGCGCAGAGTCCGCCAACACCCCCGACTCCGAGCCCGGCCCCGAGGTTGATCTGATGGTCAAGATCACCCAGACGGCCAGCTCCTCCGCCCCCACCCCGGCGACCGTGCTCCCCTTCGTCAACGCCCAGAACGGCTGGCACGTCCGCGCCGCCGGCCTCGTCGGTCTCGCCCTGGCCTCCGACCCCCCGACCTCCGCCGCCGCCGCCAAGGCCCTGGTCGGCTCCAACCTCCCCCTGACCCACGCCCTGGCCCGACTCACTCCCCCCGACCGCCGAAAGCTCGCCGACCGCGTCTACGCCGCCATGACCGGCAGCGTCCCCCTGGTCACGCCGCTGCTGATCGAGACCAACCCCGAGCATCCCCTCAGCGACCTGTGGGCCGCCCAGGTCGCCGCCGGCAACCTCCCGACCCCGGGCCTCTGGCGCCGCGCCTTCGAGGGCGAGCAGTCGATGCTCCTGATCGCCTCCGCCACCACCGACCCCGCGATCCGCACCGCCGTCGCCGCCGCGCTCGTCGCCGCCGTCGGCGGTGATCAAGCCGCCCAGCAGGACCTCGCCGACGCTTTCAACAAGGTCCAGGACGGCCGACTCACCGACCTGATGGACCTCTGGCACGCCAAACGCCAGGACCTCCTGCTCAAGCAGATCGCCGCCCAGGCCAGGACCTACCGCTTCGCCCTGGTCCGCCCCGACACCACCGAGCGCCTCGACCTGGGCCTGGCCCGCCTCGAGGTCCGTGAGCAGAGCCCCGTCCTGAGCGTTGGCAACGTCAGCCTCGCTATCCCCCAGGACACCCAGGACCTGGTCGTCCGTCTGACCAAGCCCTCCGAGCTGGCCAACTTCGCCGTCAACGGCCTCGAAGCCTGGGGGCTGGATCAAGTCATCCAGATCGACCTCGAGCCACAACCCGACGGCTCCTGGGTCGGCTCCTTCAACTCCCCCTCCGGCCAGGCCCAGCTCATCCTTGAACCCCAGAGCCTCAGATAGCCTCATCGCCAGCCCGCCCATCGCCGATATAATCAAGCCCACTCCAACCTGCGACGTGAGTTTTCCCCACATGACCCATGCGGCCGTTCAGCAGCCGGGGCCGAGTTCGGTCGGCAGCCCGCCCACCCTGGGACGGTCCGGGCGTGACAGGCTCTGGATGTTGCTCCTGTTCACCGTGCTCGTGTGGTTCGCCATCCACGGCCCATACATCGGCCTGACCACCTCCCCCGACCTTCGCCTGATCTACGCTCAGTCACGCGCCTGGCTTGAGGGACGCAACCCCTACCATCACGACGACCTCGTCGCCGTCCTGCACGATCAGGGCGTCGACGTCTCCGCTTCCATGTCACGCGACTACTGGCCCGCCATCTACCCCCCGACCATGCACCCGCTCATGGCGCCGCTCGCCCTGACCCCCTGGCCCGTCGCTCGCGCGGCCTGGGTGCTGGGCAAGCTCGCCGTCGTGGCCTGGATCATCGCCCTGCTCTGGCGCTCCGTCGGCTGGTCCATCCACGATCGACGCGGTCGATGGCTCGTCCTGCTCACCCTCGCCTTCTGGCCTCTTCACACGGGCTTCGGCACCGGCCAACTGACCCTGACCTCCCTGACCCTCGGGCTGGCCGCCGCCGACTTCGACCGCCGAGGACGTACCCTCGCCCCAGGACTCCTCCTGGGCGTCGCGGTCGCTCTCAAGCCGCAGGTCGCCGGCGTGGTCTGGCTATGCCTCCTGATCGAGGGACGCTGGCGCGCCTGCCTCCTGTCCCTGCTCGTCCCTCTGCTCACTGGCACGCTCGGCGCCGCCGTCCTTTACCTCAACAACGTCCCCTGGCTCGCGGACCTCACCCGCAACCTGGCCGACAACGCCGTCGGCGGCAGCGGTGACCCCACGCCCGTCAACCCCCTGCGCTACCAGTTGCTCAACCTCCAGTGGCCCCTGCATGAGTTCATCAGCAGCCGACGTCTCGTCAGCGGCCTGGTCTTCGGTTTCGCGATCGCCGTCACCCTCGCCGCCGCCCTCGCCGCACGTCGCCGACCTGATGCCTCCTCCAGCCTGCTCCTGCTCGCCACTCTTGCCTCCCTGAGCATCCTCGTCGTCTACCGCCGAATGTACGACGCCGTCATGCTCCTGCCCGCCCTGGCCGCCATCCTCGACGGCTGGCGCCGATGGCCTCGCTGGACCGCCTGCCTCGCCGCACTGGCCATCTCCGCCTTTTTCACCCCAGGGTCCGTCATGTGGCTCATCCTCGCCGACGGCGCCAATCTCTCCTCCTCGATCGTCGACTCCTGGTGGTGGCGCGGCGTCGTCCTGCCCAGCCAGGTCTGGCTCACCCTCCTGCTGACCCTGTTGCTGCTGTCGAGGCTCTGCCGCCCGTCCGATGCGATCTCCGCCCAGCCGGACAATCCCAAGTAGCCGGTCTACCCAACCAGTTTTCCCCCGGCTGTCGGCATGTCGGACAACTCTTAAGCCGATCTTACGTATGCACACTGACGCCCGGGCCGCACTCTGTGGCCTGCGGCTAAGGAGTTCTTCATGTCCGATTTTGGCTTGCCGACCGATCCCACGACTCCCTCGCGGTCGGTGCGCCAACGGCGTCTGCTTCTCTGGGCCGCCCTCGGCCTGATCCTCCTGATCATCAGCGTCCACTTCGGCCCCCGCCTCGCCGGCGCAGCCGACCGACCCGCCGCCACCCAGCCCTCGCCCGCCTCCCAGCCCGCCCGTCGAGCCTCCACCCGCCAGCTCATCGGCCTGACCGACCTGACCCGCCGCATCGGCGGCGCCAAGACTCCCATCGGCCGCGACATCACCACCCAGCACGTCGAGGGTCCCCTCGGATCATACCTGCCCGATATCAACCTCCCTCAGTTCCAGTTCGTCGGCTTCCGCCCCATGTCCGGCCCCAGCCAGACCTCGGGCCACGGCACCAGCACCGCCCGTCTCCTCTATGGCCGACGCGCCCTGCTCCCCGCCGTTTCCGACGTCGCCTGCTACGCCTCCGAGGACTGGATCAAGGACGGCTACCTCCGCGCCGGCTCCCCCGAGCCCCCGCGCAACGACGGCCGACGACTCCAGAACCACAGCTGGATCGGCATGGTCGGCCCGCGCGCCGCCGATGTCCTGCGCCGCATCGACTACGTCGTCGACCAGCAGGACGTCGTCGTCGTCGCCGGCGTCAACAACGGCCCCAACTCCTCCGTCCCCGACCTCCTGGCCAGCGCCTACAACGTCATCGCCGTCGGCTCCGACACCGGCAACAGCAGCGGAGGCTACACCCGTGTCGACACCCCCGGCCGATGCAAGCCCGACCTCGTCGCCCCCGGCGGGCAGACCAGCTACACCACCCCCGTCGTCACCGCCGTCGCCGGCCGACTCCTGGAAGTCGCCGACAAGATGGCCGACGCCGCCCCCAACGCCCGCAAGCCCGCCGTCATCCGCGCCGTCCTGCTCGCCGGCGCCGAGAAAATGCCTGGCTGGCACACCGAGCCAGGCCACCCCCTCGACAGCCACCTCGGCGCCGGTCGCGTCCGCATCGACCACAGCTACCTCATCCTCTCCCGCGGCCCCGCCGACCCCGGCCGTGTCACTACCCCCTTCGGGTGGGACTACCAGCCGATCATGCCCGACGGCCAGCAGGACTACGACTTCCAACTCACCCGCACCGCCGACGAGTGGTCCGTCATCCTCACCTGGAACCGCAAGGTCGTCGGCGGCCAGATCGAGGACCCCATCCTCCTCCGCCCCCGCTGGAACAACTCCGCCTACGTTGCCGACCTCGACCTGATCCTCTACACCCTCGACGACCAGGGCCGCGAGACCCAGCTCGCCGTCTCCAACAGCAAGCTCGACAACGTCGAGCACCTCTACCTCAAGAACATCCCCGCCGGCCATTACCGCCTGCGCGTCCGTCGCGTCGACCCCATCAACGCCGTGCCCGCCTGCCCCTACGCCCTGGCCTGGCGCTTCGCCGCCCCCCCCAAGACCGCTCCCTCCTCCGCTCCCCCCGAGCCCGACGAGGATGAAGACTTCGCCCCCGCCCCCGAGCCCGCGACCATGCCCCAGTTCTCCCCCGACGCACCCTGATCCTCCAGGGTCCGAGAATCCCCCGCCCACGGCTCCACGGCGCAATTTCACGTCGCCACACCCCCATCTTGCCGACGATACCGTATTGCGTGCCGGCCCCGTGTCGGTCAGACTATGCGCTGACCCTCAGGGCAACCGTCCGCAAGCAATGGAGATAGATCATGGTTTTTGATCGCGCGTGTCGTGGCTGGATGACAGGTTTGGCCGTCCTGCTCTGCGTCTTCGCACGCCCTGCGATGGCCCAGGAAGTGCCCTTCACCGGCATCGTCACCGAGGACAACGTCAAGGCCCGCGCCGGCGCCGCCGCCGCCTTCTACGCCGTCGGCGACGTCCCCCGCGGAGCCCTCGTCCAGGTCGTCAACGTCATCTCCGGCTGGTCCGTCGTCCAGCCCCCGCCCGGCGTCACCAGCTACATCTCCAAGGCCTATGTCGAGGCCCGCGGCGACGGCAAGTCCGGCGTCGTCACCACCGACGAGGCCTGGGTGAAGGTCGCCGGCATCGACAAGCCCGCGCACCTGAGCTACCAGACGCACGCCTACCTCTCCAAGGGACAGACCGTCAGCATCCTCGGCGAGGAGGGCGACTTCTACCGCATCACCCCCCCCGAGAACGCCCACGTCTTCCTCCCCCCGGGCGTCGTCCGCCGCGCCACCCAGGCCGAGCTGAGTACGCCCGAAGCGCCCGCCCCCCAGAAAGCCGCGCCGGCTCCCGCTCCTGAGGCGGCGCCTCCCGCCCCAACACCGGTCGCCGAGCCCAAGCCCGCGGCCCCCGCCGAGTCGCCCGCGACGGCCAACGTTCCCGTGACCTCCGAACCCGAACCGGCCCCCGCGCCCGAGGCTCCCGCCAAGGTTGACGCCCCCGCCCCAGCCACCGCGCCGGCCGTCGTGCCCACCCCCGCCGAGGTGACCACTACGCCAAAGGCCTCCGAAGCGCCCAAGCCCGCCCCCCCCGTGGCCGCTGCCCCCACGCCCGTCGCCACCTCCCAGTGGCCTAAGGCCATCAGCCCGCAGCTCGCCGCCGCCGAGGCCAAGCTCCGCGAGGCCTGGGACCTCCCCGTCGAGCAGCAGCCCATCGACGCCCTCCTGGCCACCTATGAGCCCCTGGTGCGCGATCCCAACATCCCGCTGCCCGATCGCCGCATCGCCGCATCGCGTGTCA
Source organism: Phycisphaeraceae bacterium (assembly GCA_020851395.1). GTDB lineage: Bacteria > Planctomycetota > Phycisphaerae > Phycisphaerales > Phycisphaeraceae > JADZCW01. The sequence goes on along the minus strand of JADZCW010000225.1, from coordinate 11,674 downwards.
ACCTCCTCCAACGCAACGCCCAGCTCGCCAAGACCCTCTCCGGCCTGACCTCCCTTTCGACCACGATCGAAGGCCGCGGCGCCCAGTCCATCCTCGGCGAGTTCAAGCCCCAGGACGCTATGGGCCGCGCCCTGCCCCCGCAGTACTCCGTCGTCGGCCGACTGCTCGCCAGCAGCGTCTACGACGGCATGAGCCTGCCCCGCCTGCTCCGCCTCGTGGACCCTGCCACCGGACGCACCGTCGCCTACGTCGATCCTCAGCTCGTCCAGGGCGCCACCTACACCCTCGGCCAGGTCGTCGGCATCGTCGGCGAGGTCCGTTTCGACCCGACCATGCGCCTCAACCTCGTCGACGTTCAGAAGCTCGACGTCCTCGAGGCCACCGCCACATCGATCCAGCCTTCCGAGCTCCCCGCCGGCATGGACCTGACGCCGGCCCCCGACCTCGCGCCCCCGCCCGTCGAAGAGGTCGTGCCCCTGCCCATGGGCGCCCCCGCCCCCGAGCCCGAACCCGGCAAGTAGCCGAAATCCGCCCGAAATACCAGGAAAGTCAAGCCCGCCGCGCCCCCAGGACGCGGCGGCTTTCTTGTCGCGACAACCGCCCGACTTCAGCCAAAATCGTCGAACAACGTCCATCCACGAGTTATCCGCTTTGCCCGCCCGCACGATCCATCCCAGCAGGTGCAATCGTTATCTTCCAGGCCCCGCTTCGCTGGACAGCTCGCAGACCGCTAAGCAGCTCCGCCCCCTTGGTCGATTCCCAAGATTAGGCCCCATGCCGGGCCGCGACATCGTTCCAAGGAGTTGACCGTGGCCAATCCCAGCCCAGACCTTCGCATCGGCCAGATCCTCATCGAACGCGGGATCCTCAGCGAGCAGCAGGTCTTCGAGATCCTCCAGGCCCAGAAGCAGCGCGCCCTGCCCTTCGGCGTCCTGGCCGAACGCATGTTCGAGGTCACCGTCGAGAGCATCGAGGACGCCTGGGTCGAGCAGTACTGCCGCTTCACCGGCGCCGTCGACCTGACCCATGCCGAGTTCGACGCTCAGGCCCTGCGTCTGATCAACCGCCGCCAGGCCTGGCAGTTCGAGATCCTCCCCATCCGCTTCGAGGCCTCCGGCGAGCTGCTCATGGCCGCCTCGCGCCATCGCCTCGCCCGCGCCGTCACCTTCGCCGCCCATCGCCTCGAGCCCGTGGTCTACTTCCGTGTCGCCGAGTCCGACCAGCTCCGCGACTTCCTCCAGAAGTTCTACCCCATGCCCGAGGTCACCCACGAGATCATCCGCCGCGCCAAGGAAATCGCCGACACCCCCGCGGCCTAATGTCTCGACCTGAGATGATTCACTCGCCGGGCTGCGAGCCCCGTGACCGAAAGAAACTCTGCAGGATCGCCGCGGCGGCCAACGCGTCGCGGCGTTGTTTTTTCTTCCCCCGCGTCAGATCCAGCTCCCTCAGCCGCTCCTCCGCCTCGAAGCTGCTCAGCCGCTCGTCCGCCAACCGCACCGGCAGGCCGAACCGCTTGCCCAACACTCGCGCCAGCTCCTTCGCCCCCCTCGCCCCCGCCCCCTCGCTCCCGTCCATGTTCAGCGGCAGCCCCAGCACCAGCGCCCCCGGCTCCTGCTCCCGAACCACCCGATCCAGCGCCCCGAGCAGCTTCTCCCGCGTGTCCGCCTCGACCACCTCCAACGGCGACACGATCCCCGTCCCGTCGTCCCCGACGGCCAGGCCGGTCCGCTTGCCTCCAGGATCAATCGCCAGGTAGCGCATCAGGGATCGTCGACAGCCCACGCCGCCACTCGGTAGGGGGGGAGTAGGGGGCGCCCTACAACAGCTCCTGCCCCTGCTCCTGCCCCACCATCTCGTGCAGTTTCTTGATCTGCTCCGCCCGGCTCGCCGGGCACACCAGCGTCGCCTCGGGCGTGTGGATGATGATCAGGTTCTCGCACCCGATCGCCGCGATCAGGTGATTCGGATCGCTCGACGCCGCCAGCGTCCCCCGGCAGTCCAAAAGCACGCGCTTGCCGCCCCCGTGCGCGTTGAGCCGATCGTCCGTCGGGCACGTCGCCGCGAACGCCGGCCAAGACCCCACATCCAGCCACGTCAGCTCCATCGGCAGGCCCACGACCTCCACCTTGTCATCCCGCGACGCCGGCTCCATCACCGCGTAGTCCACGCTGATCTTCTTGATCCGCGGATAGATCTCCGCCAGCTTCGCGTCCCGCTCCGGCGTGTCCCACGCCTCCGCGATCGCCGTGATGTCCCGATATACCTCCGGCTCATACCGCTCGACGCACCCCAGCAGCGTCGACGCCTTCCACACGAACATCCCGCTGTTCCACAGGTACTTCTGCGGCCCCGCCTCCACGTACTGCCGCGCCGTCACCGCGTCGGGCTTTTCCTTGAACTGATCCACCACCCGCGCCTTGCCCTCGCGGGGTCTGCCCAGCTCCAGGTACCCGAACCCCGTCGCCGGGTGCGTCGGCGCGATCCCGAACGTCACCAGCGTCGGCTCCGCCCGCTCGGCCAGCTCGAATCCCTCCTTCACCACTGCCGCGAACGTCTCGACCGGCTCGATCAGGTGATCGCTCGTCAGCACCGCGATCACCGCCTCCGGGTCGCGCCTGCGGATCACCGCCGCCCCGAACGCCACCGCCGCCAGCGTGTCCCGACCCTCCGGCTCGCCCAGGTAACGCCCCGCGTCGAACCCCGGCAGCGCCCTCTGGATCATCTCCCGATGCCCCTGCCCCGCGCAGATGTAAAGCCGATCCTCCTCCACCAGCTCCAACGCACGATCGCGCGAGATCTCCAGCAGGCTCTGCCCATTGATAAACGGTATCAACTGCTTGGGCATCCGCGCCCGGCTCATCGGCCAGAGTCGCGTCCCCGACCCGCCCGCCATGATCATCACGTGTCGCATGACCCCATCCTACCGCAACCCTCCCCCCCTCGCCGCCGCCTCGCCCATGTGTGAGTTCCTTTCCCCGTGTGCCCAACTCACCCCAAAGGGCTACTATTCCCATGACACCCCAACCCCTTTCCCCAGGGAGGACATCGTGAAGGACAAGAAACGCCAGAAGATCGTCCAGGAGCTCTGCAAGAGCTACAACATGGAGATCGAGACCGTCGTCAACTACCTCGCCAACTCCGTCTGGCTCGACGGCATCCGCGCCAAGCACATCAAGGACAGCCTCGCCGCCGAGGTCACCTCCGAGCTCGGACACGCCCAGCTGCTCGCCAACCGCATCAAGGTCCTCGACGGCCGCGTCCCCGGCTCCCAGGCCCTCGCCTGGACCCAGACCTTCATGCAGCCGCCCGAAAAAAGCATCGACTACCGCGCCGTCATCAAGGGCGTCGTCCAGGCCGAGGAGGGCGCTATCAAGCAGTACCAGAAGATCATCGAGCTCTGCGACGTCTACGACCCCGTCACCCAGGACCTCTGCGTCGAGCTCAAGGGCGACGAGGAGGAGCACCGCCGCCTCTTCAAGGGCTACCTCGCCGAGGCCGAGTCCATGTGATGTCCGCGTGATGTCCGCATGACGGGCGGGTATGCTGTCCGCCTTCCATGCCGCATCGCCAACAGACCGCCACCGCCGCGCTGCGGGGTCAGTTCTTCCTGACCTACGCCGCGGTCGGCTGTCTGACGCCCTTCCTCCCCGTCCTGCTCGCCTCCGCCAGAGGCCTCTCCGACGCCCAGATCGGCTACGTCCTGGCCGCCGCCAGCCTCGCCCCCATCCTCACCCCCGTCTGGATGACCCTCCTGGCCGACGCCGGCATCGCCGCCCGCTGGCTCATGGCCGCCAGCTTCTTCGTTGGCGCCGCCATCCTCGGCGTCATGATCGCCTCCGCCGGATTCTGGCCCACCCTCATCGCCTACGCCCTCTACGCCCTGATCTCCGTCCCCCTCGTCTCACTCCAGGACGGCCTCTACTTCGCCGTCGAGAAACGCCGCTCCTTCTTCAACCTCTCCCACGTCCCGTATCACCGCGTCCGCGTCTTCGGCACCGTCGGCTTCATCGTCCCCGGCCTGATCCTGCTCTACCTCGTCTCTCCTACCGGCAACGATGTCTGGCCCCTCCGCCTCGCCGCCGTCCTGACCGTCCTGGGTGCCCTCAACGCCCTGTTCCTCCCCGATCCCCGCCCCCGCACGCCCACCGGCGGCGTCGCACCCAAGCCTCACGACACCTCGCTCCCCACCCTCGAGGCCGTCCGAGCCTGCCTCAACCCCCAGGTCCTCGCCTTCTGCGGCGTGATGTTCCTCACCCAGCTGACCACCGCCGCCTACTACGGCTTCTACCCCCTCTACCTCACCGACATCGTCCACATCAAGGCCCAGTGGGTCGGCGTCATCGCCGGCCTGGGCGTCGGGGTCGAGATCTTCTTCATGCTCGGCTTCGGCCGCCTCCAGCGCCGACTCGGCCTGCGCGGCGTCATGGCCGGCGGACTCGCCTGCATCGCCCTGCGCCTGCTCGCCCTGGCACTCTTCCCCTGCCGCGCCGTCGCCATCGGCTCGCAGGTCCTCCACGGCATGCAGGTCCTCGTCCTGCACGTCGCCCCCGCCATCTACTTCAACCGCCAGGCCCAGGACCACTACCGACACTCCATCCAGGGCCTCTACGCCATGCTCATCGTCGGCGTCGGCAAGATGACCGGCAGCCTCCTGGGCGGCTGGCTCGCGGGCCACAGCCTGCGTGGACTCTTTGTGGTAGTGGGGGTGCTCGCCGTCGTCGGATCCCTGCTCGTCCTCGCCGTCTTCCGCGAGCCCGTCGAGCCTGCGCCTAGTGACCCAGCATCGACCGAAGCAGCGCCATGATCGTGAACGCCGACCCATTGAACAGCGTCAAGAGCGCCACGTAACCGACCACGCGACGCGACGGCGGCGACAGCCTGCGCACCGGCGCGTTCAGCGCCGTGCAAAACCTCAGCAGCGAGCTCGTCCGGATGACCGGCTCGGGCAACGGCAGCGTCTCCGCCTGCTCCTCGACCGCCTGCTCGCTCTCTTCCTCCCCAGCCTCGGGCGCTGCCTGAGCGTCCGTCGGAGCGGCCGGCTTGACGTCGCCCTTCTGCTGCTTGGCCTTGGACACCGCCTGCGGCTCGGCCTCCGGTTCGGTCTCCGGCGCCGGCGCCGCGGCCACCAGGTCCTGATCTAGCTCCGCCGCCACGTCCTTCGCCGTCGCCCCGCCCGCCTGTGCTCCCCCCGAAGCCGGCGCCTGCGGTGCCTCCGCCGACACCTCCGCCGCCGGTGTCGGCGGGATCGGCACGGGCGCCGCGATCTGCTCATCGCCCAGCACGTCGTCGACCGTCTCAAACTCACCCGCGACAGCCTTGTCCGCCTCGCTGGCCAGCAACTCATCGATCTGCTGCATCAAACCCGAGTCCGCCGCTGGCGACGGGGGTGTCAGAGGTGTCGGGATTTCCTTTGATGCCGTGGCCTCCGGAGATGCCCTCGCTTCCGAGGGTGCCTTGGATTCCGGGGGTGCTTTGGCTTCCGGGGGTGCGGTGGCCGCCGGCGTGGGAGCTTCCGTCGCCGTCGCCCCGGATGCTGAACGAAGCGACGCCGGCATCTCGAGCGACTTCGCATCGTTCAACAGGGCCTGAATCTGCGCGTCCAGATCGTCCAGTGGTTTCTTGCTCGCCGCGTCGCTCGCCGTCAGGGGTTCAGCCGTCGTCGCCGGCGTCTGAGCCTCCTTGGGCGATTCAGTCCCCTCGCTCGCCGCCGGCGCCGCTGCGGGCACAGACTCCGCCGTCTCCTTGCCCAGGCCCGCCGCCTGCGCAAACCCCGGCTCCTGCTGCTCGATCTCCGAGAGCAGGGCGTCGAGCTGCTGGCTCAGGTCCTGGTCAGTCTTGGACTTTTGATCAGTCACGCGAGCTTGCCTTGCGAGCGGTGCCCGGCCCGGCCCGCGCGAGTCATCTCGCGCATGACCCGCCGCGGCCCTGCCTTCCTGATCTCTCCCCGCCCACGCCGTCGCGGACGAGGGTTCCGGGGGTTCCGGGGGGTTCCGGGGGTCCGAATACAACGGTTTTATCGGCCGGGTCAACACCCGACTGAAGCCCCCAGCCCGGACGTATCCCGCCTCCCTCCGCAGGACTTACAATCAATCAACCCATGCACCGATTCTATGACCCCAACTTCGCCGCTCCCCTCGCCGCCGATCCATCCGCTCATGAATTACCGGTCCCGCCCCCTGAACCCGTCTGGCTCGACCAGGACGAGGCCCGCCACGCCCTGAGGGTCCTGCGCCTGCGCCCAGGCGAGCCCGTCGAGATCTTCAACGGCCAAGGTCTCGCCGCCCGCGGTGATTTCCTCTGCCAGGGCCGAGACGCCGGCGTCAAACTCACCTCCCTTCGCCACACGCCCCGTCCCATGCCCACGCTCACGCTCGCCGTCGCCATGCCCAAGGGCCCGCGTGTTGATCAGCTCGTCAGCCAGCTCACCCAGCTCGGAGTCGACACCCTTGTCCCGCTCCTGACCGAGCGCACCGTCGTCGACCCCGGCCAGAGCAAGCTCGACCGCCTCCGCAAGCTCGTCATCGAGTCCGCCAAGCAATGTGGCCGTGACTGGCTGATGGATATTGCACCCCCGACGACCTTCTCCGTTCTTCTCACCCTCCCGCGAGATCTCCTGCTGATCGCCGACCCCCTCGGCCGCCCCCTCGACGCCCACACCACCCAGCAAGCCGCCCCTTCCCCGCACAGCCTCCTGGTCCTCGTCGGCCCGGAAGGGGGGCTCACACCCGACGAGACCGAGCTAGCAATCGCCGCGGGCGGCCGTCCCTGGCGCTTCGCCTCTCACATCCTCCGCATCGAGACCGCCGCCGTCGCCGCCGCCGCGCTGCTCCGCAACGCCTGGCCGATTTCCACCGAAACCCAGGAAGATCGGTAGAATGCCGGACCCCGCCTCCATCCCGCGGCCCGTTGCTGTGCCGGGGGGACTTTGGGCAGCCTCCCGCTGTTGCTTGAGGTTCGTATGACGCAGACCACCCCCTCCCTGACCCTCGCCTCCGCCAGGAACCTCCTCGCCCAGGCCGGCCAGGATCACCTCCTCACGTTCTATCCCCAACTCTCCTCCGACCCGCAGCGACAGCTCCTCGACCAGATTGCCTCCGTCGACTGGGCCGAGCTCGCTCGCCTCATCCAGACCCACGTCCTCAAGAAGCCCGACGTCCACATCCCCGACCACCTCGAGCCCGCCCCGTTCTACCCCAACATCCCCCCGCAGGACCTCGCCGCCAAGTACGACCAGGCCCGCCACCTCGGCATCGACCTTATCCGTCAGGGCAAAGTCGCCGCCTTCACCGTCGCCGGCGGCCAGGGCACCCGCCTCGGTTGGAACGCCCCCAAGGGCACCTTCCCCGCCACCCCCATCCGCAAGCTCCCCCTCTTCGGCTGCTTCGCCGAGTACATCCGCCGCGTCCAGGACAAGTACGACACCACCGTCCCCTGGTACATCATGACCAGCCCCGTCAACGACGCCGCGACTCGCCAGTTCCTCGAGCAACAGCATTACTACGGCCTCGACCCCGCCAACGTCATGATCTTCCCCCAGGCCATGATGCCCGCCGTCGACATGACCACCGGCAAGGTCCTCCTGGAATCCCCCGCCTCGATCGCCCTCTCCCCCAACGGCCACGGCGGCTCCCTCAAGGCCCTTTTCGCCAGCGGCGCCATCGCCGACATGCAGCAACGCGGCATCGAGCACATCTCCTACATCCAGGTCGACAACCCCATGGTCCGCGTCGTCGACCCCCAGTTCATCGGCCTGCACGCGATCGACAACGCCCAGATGTCGTCGAAGATGCTCCCCAAGGCCTTCCCCAAGGAGAAGCTCGGCAACTTCTGCCTCGACCACGGCCGCATGACCGTCATCGAATACTCCGACCTTCCCGACGAGCTGGCAGAACAGCGCCTCCCCAACGGACAACTTCGCTTCCTCGCCGGCTCCATCGCCATCCACGCCATCCGCGTCGACTTCGTCCAGTGGCTCAACACCCGTCCCGGCGGCTTCGGCCTGACCTTCCACCGCGCCGAGAAGAAGGTCCCCTTCATCGACACCGCCACCGGCCAGCCCGTCAAGCCCGACAGCCTCAACGCCGTCAAGCTCGAGACCTTCGTCTTCGATGCTCTTCCCATGTGCGACACCTCCATCATCTACGAGACCAGCCGCCCCGACGAGTTCGGCCCGATCAAGAACGCCGACGGCCACGATTCCCCCGCCACCAGCCGCCAGTTCCAGATCGAGCGCGCCGCCCGCTGGCTCGAGTCCCAGGGCGTCAAGGTCCCGCGCCTGCCCGACAACGCCGTCGACGCCGTCATCGAGATCAGCAACCTCACCGCCATCGAGCCCGATGACCTCGACGACGTCGACCTCCCCGAGGCCATCGGCCGCGGCCGCGAAGTCCTCCTCTAATCCCGCCCCCGGTAGTCCCCGGTAGGGGAGTCCCATGCCCCGCCCCAACATCCTCTTCCTGATGGTCGACCAGCTCCAGGCCGGCATCCTCGCCGAGCCCACCAAACCCTTCTGCCCCACCCCCAACCTCGACAAGCTCGCCGCCCGCGGCCTCCGCTTCACCCGCGCCTACACCCCCAACGCCATCTGCTCCCCCGCCCGCGCCAGCCTCATGACCGGCCTCCTGCCGCACAACCACGGCGTCCTGACCGTCACCCACTGCGTTGACCCCGACCAGAGCGTCCTCCGCATCGACAAGCCTCACTGGGCCCAGCGACTGTCCGCGGCAGGCTATGAAACCGCCTACTTCGGCAAGTGGCACGTTGAACGCAGCGGGAATCTCGAACATTTTGGCTGGAAAATGAACGTCCATGACGGCGGCGAGTGTTGGCGGGATGCTTGCAGACAACGATTCGGCACGCCCCATCTGCCTCGCCGTGGTGAACTGAGCCCCGCCGGCCACATCACCTCCCCCGAAGGCTATCCCCCCGGCCTCCTCTACGGCGTGACCGACGAGCCCGCCGAGACGCGCGGCATCGGCTTCACCACCAACCTCGCCCTCGACTGGCTCGCGCAAAAATCCCACGCCGCCGCCGACACCCCCTGGTGCTGCTTCGTCAGCGTCTCCGAGCCTCACGACCCCTTCATCGCCCCTCGCAAGTTCTACGACGCCATCGACCAGTCCGCCATGCCCCTGCCCGTCAGCGCCGCCGACGACCTGGCCGACAAGCCCAACCTCTACCGCAAAGCCGCCGCCATCTTTCAGGGCCTCACCGCCCAGCAAAAGCGCGAGGCCCGCGCCTGCTACCTCGCCTCCGTCACCGAAATCGACGAGCAATTCGGCCGCATCATCCAAGCCGTTGAAGTCATGGGCCAGCTTGACCACACCCTGATCCTCTTCACCACCGACCACGGCGAATGCCTCGGCGCCCACGGCCTCTACATGAAGAACGTCGGCGCCTTCGAGGAGATCTACAACATCCCCCTGATCCTCGCCGGCCCCGGCATCGCCCAAGGTGTCACTTCCGGGGGCAGGGTTGGCCTGCACGACCTCTGCCCCACCCTCTGCGACCTCGCCTCGGCCAACCCCATCCGCAACACCGACTCTCGCTCCTTCGCCCCGCTCCTCCACGACCCCGCCGCCAACGCCGCCGACTTCGCCACCGGCTTCGCCGAGTATCACGGCGCGCGCCAACTCCTCACCCAGCGCATCGTCTGGGACGGCCCCTGGAAACTCATCCACAACGGCTTCGACTTCGACGAGCTCTACAACCTCGCCGACGACCCCCACGAACTCCGTAACCTCGCCCCTCTTCCCGAGCACCGCCCCCAACTCCACCGTATGATGGCCCTCGCCTGGCAATCCATGAAGCGGACCGGCGACCACACCATGGTCAACACGGCTTACCCCGTCCTCCGTCTCGCCCCCGTCGGCCCGCATCTCGCGTGAAACACCTCGATGCCCTCGGCCATGGCGGGCCAAGGAACAAAAAATGGTCACCCCTGAGCCCCTCTCACCGCCCCGCCCCCCCGTGGATGCACCCCGCGCCTCGTCCAGCCTCTTCGTCCACCGTCGCGGCCGCATGGCCTTCCTCCGTGACCTCTGCGCCCTCCCCCTGCGCCTCCAACTCGACAAACGCAGCCGTGAACACCTGGCCCGGAACCGACGACAGCTCGTCGTCTTCGCCTTCGACCACATCTCACACACCCTGAACATCGACGGCGTCTACGAGAAGCTCGAGCTCGACGCCTTCTTCGCCTGGACCCGCCAACTCGGCATCGACTTCAGCCAGGCCACCGTCCTCGACATCGGCGCCAACATCGGCAACCACGCACTCTACTTCGCCGACCATTTCAAACGCGTGATCAGCTTCGAGCCCCACCCCCGCACCTTCAAGGTCCTCGCTCTCAACGCCGAACTTGCCCCCAACATCGTCTGCCACAACCTGGGCCTCTCCGACCACTCCGGCACCGCCGTACTGTCCGTCAACCCGTCGAACATCGGCAAGGCTTCCATCACCCACAACGCCGGGTCCTCCTCCTTCTCCGTCGAGATCCGCACCCTCGACTCCATGCCCGGCCTCGAGGACGTCAAGCTCATCAAGATCGACGTCGAGGGCCATGAGCACAAAGTCCTCTCCGGCGCCAGACAGACCATCCGCGATCGTCAGCCGATCATCCTCTTCGAGCAGCACACCGACGACTTCACCAACGGCCAGTCCCCCGTCGTCGCCCTGCTCCGTGAGCTCGGATACGAACGCTTCGCCACCCTCCGAAAACACCCCGCGGTCCACGGCAGCTTCCTCAAGAAGGCCCTGCTCGTGCCCCTGCTCCGCGTCCTGCTCGGAGAGTCCATCCGGATCGAGCTCGAAAACGACCTGCAGCCGGCCTTCTACCCCTTCATCATCGCCCTGCCGCGATGGCTGACATTACCCCACGCCTCCGTGTGACACACGACAAAAAAGGCCCTGGCAAAACGCCCGGGCCTGATCGGTCATCGGTAGGGGGGTGCGATCCGCCGCGCGTCTTACCGCACGCCCATGATCACTTCCATGACCAACTGATCCAGCTGCTCATACGGCAGCGGCCGCTTGGCCAGCTTCACGCGGTCGAGCTTCATCGCCAGCAGCGCCTTGGCGTTCGCCCGCGTGTACTTGCCCACCAGCCCCGTGATCTTCCGGTCCTCGCGCACGATCTTGCCCAGCAGCCCCTGAATGGTCCGGTCCTTGTTGAACCGCTCGACCTTGCTCTCGAGGATCTTGTACGTCCGCATCGACCCCCGCGCGAATGCCTTGACGTCGTTGTAGTCCGCCGTGCGATACGCGTGGCTGTCGAAGTGCTTCGGCCCGTTGTACCCATAATCCGTCAACAGCTTGACCAGAAAGAACGCGTGCTTGTAGCTCTGGCTCCCGAACCGCAGGTCCTGGTCGAACCGTCCCGGCTCCTGGTCGTTGAGGTCGATGTGGAACAGCTTGCCCGCCTCGAGCGCCTCGGCCACCACCTGCGGGAAGTTCAGCCCCGCCATCTGCTCATGCGCGAACTCCGGGTTCACGCCCACCATCTCCGGGTGGTCCAGCGTCGCGATGAACCCCAGGTAGCTCCCCGTCACCGGCGCGAAGATGTGCCCGCGCGGCTCATTGGGCTTGGCCTCGAGCGCGAACCGATACCCCATCTTGTGGTCGATGCTGTACTTGCACAGGAAGTTCATCGCCTGCCGGAACCACTGGATCGCCT
>JADZCW010000224.1 GCA_020851395.1 Phycisphaeraceae bacterium | reverse complement strand
TCCTGGGCCTGGGCGCCCTGACCGACTTCGGCCCCCTCCTGGCCAACCCCCGCACCATCATCCTCGGCGCCGCCGCCCAGTTCGGCATCTTCGGCACCATCTTCGGCGCCCGCGCCCTGGGCTTCTCCGGCCCCGAGGCCGGCTCGATCGGCATCATCGGCGGCGCTGACGGCCCCACCGCCATCTACACCTGCACCAAGCTCGCCCCCGACCTCCTGGGCGCCGTCGCCCTCTCCGCCTACTCCTACATGGCCATGGTGCCCCTGATCCAGCCCCCCATCATGCGGCTTCTGACCACCAAGAAGGAACGCATGATCCACATGGAACAGCCCAAGAACGTCACCAAGACCATGCGCGTCATGTTCCCCATCATCGGTTTCCTGCTCTGCGGCTTCATCGCCAATGCCGCACTGCCGCTGCTGGGCTGCCTGTTCTTCGGCAACCTCCTGCGTGAGTCCGGCGTCGTGGAGCGTCTGTCCAAGACCGCCCAGACCACCTTCATCGACATCGTCACCATCCTCCTGGGCCTGTCCGTCGGCACCAAGACACAGGCCTCGACCTTCCTGACCCTCAACACCGTCGGCATCTTCATCCTGGGCATGGTCGCCTTCTCCATCGCCACCGCCGCCGGCCTGCTGATGGCCAAGTTCATGAACCTGATCTCCAAAAAGCAGATCAATCCTCTGATCGGGTCCGCCGGCGTCTCGGCCGTGCCCATGGCCGCCCGCGTAAGCCAGATGATGGCCCACAGGGACGACCCGCATAACTTCATCCTCATGCACGCCATGGGGCCCAACGTCGCTGGCGTCATCGGCACCGCCGTCGCCGCCGGCGTCCTGCTGTCCTACTTCGGCAGCCACTAAGACGAGCCGCCCACCCGGCCACGGCTCGTCCCAGAACACCGGCACTGCTTTTGCCGGTCTCTCTCGGCAACCTTCCGGGCACCCGCAAGGTGCCTATCAATCATGCAGGGGTTCGGCGCCGGGCTGACCCCGTGACTCGCCCCGGGCGGCCACCTGCCGCACCAGGATTGGGCAGCCATGCTCGCGGCCGATTACAGCCTGGTGGACTCGACCAATGACCGTGTCAGACGCTGGTCGCGTCTGAACCCCGGCACGCCCCTGCTCGTCTCCAGCGTCGCCCAAACCGCCGGCCGCGGCCGCTCGGGACGAGTCTGGCAGTCCCCCCCCGGCGGCGTCTGGATGAGCCTGGCCTGGCCGCTTACCGCCCCCACCGCACGCTACCAGCCCGCCCCCCTGCTCGCCGGCCTGGCCGTCGTCGAGTCGCTCGAAGAGCTCCTGCCCCTCGACCCCGCGGCCCTGCGGATCAAGTGGCCCAACGACGTCCTGCTCTCCGGCCGCAAGGTCGCCGGAATCCTCTGCGAGATGACCTCCTCGGACGTCAAATCCACGCTCAGCGGCCCCGAACTCCTGATCATCGGCATCGGCGTCAACGCCAACTTCACCCCCGAGGCCCTCGGCGACGACCTGCGCTTCCCCGCCGGCACCCTCTACCACGCCCTGGGCCGCCCGGTCGCCCGCGCCGAGCTGATCCGCCAGATCCGCCGCCGCCTGGCCGACCACCTCACCGACCTCCAGACCGAGGGCTTCACCGCCCAGACCCGCTGGAAGATCGAGTCGCGCCTCGCCTTCCGCGATCAGCCCGTGGCCCTGCGCCGCGGCGACGGCCCCCTCGAGGGCCTCTGCCGCGGCATCGACGAGCAGGGCCGGCTCCAACTGGAAATCGCCGGCAAGACCACCGCCCACGCCAGCGGAGAAGTCGAGCAGCTCCGGCCGCTCGAATCCCTCCTGCATCCAAGCCACCACGGCCCACCGGCCGATATTCATCCCTGAGTCTTTGGGCCCACGCCGCCACCACCCCGGCGGACCGCCCGCAGCGGAGTGCACCATGAGCATCGTCAACCGATTCCCCAAGATGTCCGCCGCCGAGGCCGCCGAGTTGATCCCTCACGGCGCCACCGTCGCCTTCTCCGGCTTCACCCCCGCCGGCGCCGCCAAGGCCGTCCCCTCCGCCCTGGCCGCCCGCGCCAAGACCCTGCACGCCAAGGGCCAGCCCTTCCAGATCCGCGTCCTGACCGGCGCCTCGACCGGCAAGTACTTCGACGACGCCCTGGCTGAGGCCGAAGCTGTCGCCTGGCGCGCCCCCTACCAATCCTCCAAGGGCCTGCGCAACCGCATCAACGCCCAGCAGACCCAGTTCCTGGACATGCACCTCTCGCACGTTCCGCAGATGATCGAGTTCGGCTTCCTCGGCCACATCAACTTCGCCGTCGTCGAAGCCACCGGCATCACCGACGACGGACGCGTCTATCTCAGCACCTCCATCGGCATCTCCCCCAGCGCCCTCAAGCACGCCGACAAGGTCATCGTCGAGATAAACCACCACCACTCCCAGCGACTCTGGGAGATGCACGACATCGCCATCCTCCCCCCCCCGCCCAACCGCAGCCCCATCCCCATCTACCACACCCAGACCAAGATCGGCGTCCCCTACGCCGCCGTCGATCCGGCCAAGATCGTCGCCGTCGTCGAGCACGACGCCCCCGACCTCGTCTCCGAGTTCGACGTCCCGACCGACGTCCACGAAAAAATCTCCGAGCACGTGGTCAAGTTCCTCGTCGACGAGATGCACGCCGGCCGCATCCCCCCCGACTTCCTCCCCGTCCAGTCCGGCGTCGGCAACGTCGCCAACGCCGTCATGCACGGCCTGGGCGAGTGCGCCGACATCCCCCCCTTCT
>JADZCW010000223.1 GCA_020851395.1 Phycisphaeraceae bacterium | reverse complement strand
GACTCCTACTGATCAAACAATCCATGGTCCGCGACTCATCCCTGTCCGCCGCCCGAACCCGAAGGCCCCGACGGACCCGGAGCTGGCCCACCACCCTGTCCCTGTCCGCCGCCACCATCGCCGCGCCGACGTCCTCGCCCGCCACGTCGACGTCGACCACGCCGACGACGCGGCCCCTGTCCCGACCCGGGGCCATCGCCTTCGCCCTGACCACCCGGGCCAGTCGGTCCCGCCCCCTGAGGCCCATTGGGCATCTGTTCGGACGGCTCGTCCTCCGGTCCCTGGTCAAGTTCATCCATGTCCTGCGGCCCGGCCGGCTCGTTCTGGTCCATCTCGCGCATGTCCGACTCAGCCTCGGGTCGACGCACGGGCCCGCGCGAGGGCTGCGGCATCGACGGGGCGGGTCGGCCTCCGCTGTTGTTCTGACTGTCACGTCGCGGAGGACCGCCGGGCGGATCGCCGGGCCTGTTGCCTGCCCCCGGTCCTGGACGCATGTCGCGCCGGGGCTCGGGCCGACGCATGATCGCCGCCAACCGCGCCTCCTCCCTCGCCCTGGACTCAGCCTCGAGCTTGGCCAATTCCTCGCCCTGCGGGAAGGTCAGGTTCTCCAGCGGGTAGGCGTTCTGACCCGCCTCGTGGTCCAGACGCACCAGCACCAGTTGCGTGATGATCTGCGTGTCGATCACCGTGCCAAAGCCGTCGGGCGTCACCACCCGCGTCTGCTTGCGCGGCAGGCGCTTGCGCAGCTCGTCGTAGGTCTGGTCCTCGTACCGCAGACAGCACATCAGCCGGCCGCACCGCCCGGAGATTTTCGTCGGGTCCAGCGTCGCCTTCTGGATCTTGGCCGACTTCATCGACACAGGCTTGAGCACCTTGAGGAACTGCTTGCAGCAGCAGTGCTGCCCGCATCGCTCGTAGTCAGCCGCCAGGCGGGCCTCCTCGCGGGCGTTGACCTGGTGCATCTCGATCCGTGTGTGATGCTCAGCCGCCAATCGCCGCACCAACTCGCGGAAGTCCACCCACTGCTCGGAGGTGTAATAGAAGATGACCCGATCCCCGCCGAGGAGGAACTCAACCTCCACCAGGTGCATCGGAAGGTTCATCTCCTTGATCAGCGCCTTGGTCGAAGCCATGATCTTGGGCTTGCCGGCGTCGAGCCGTTGCTGCTGGATCATGTCCTCGGCCTCGGCCAGCCGGACCACCTTGCCCTGGTCGGTGAAGGGGAAGTTCTTCCCGCCGGAGTTCTCGATGTAGTCGAGCATCTGCTGACGCGAGACGGCCTTGGCGCACCCGCTGTTGGGGCAGGTGGTCGTGAGCATCTCGCCGATCTCGATGCCGCGGTTGGTGCGGATCACCACCTTGCTGCCGCAGCCGAACTTCGCCTGCCCGTCGTAGGGCAGCTCGGCGATGAGCTTCTGGTAACCGTAGCGGACGACGATCGACTCGGGGGGCTTGAGCTGTTCGTAGAGCTTGCGGTCCTCTTCCTCAAGCATGACCGGCAAGGGGAGAATTGATCCAGGCATGAGCGAATCACTCCGTGTCGAGGACGCGGATCACCGCCCGCGTCGATGGCCAAAACCGCCACGCGGGCACTCGATCCAGACCATCACATCGGGCAGGGTTTTGTGCAGCTCGCGGGCCGCCCGACCGGGCCCACGAGGTCCAAACGCGACACGGAGCGAATCCTGTCAGAATCGTTGCTCGAAACATTCAGATTCTAATTCCCCCGTCCGCAACGCACAACCATCCGGGACACGAGCATCAGCCCCGCAGGGCCGAGCTGTCTCGAGCGCCGAGGCTCTCATAGATCCGGCGCGTCGCGTCAGACTTATTGAGCGTGTAGAAGTGAATGCCACGCACTTGGTGGTCCAGCAGGTCTCGGCACTGCTCGGTCGCCCAGTGCACGCCCACGCGGACGACCGCCTCGGCATCGTCGCCGCAGCGTCCGATCGCCCGCAAGAGCGCCGCCGGGAAGCGAGCCCCGGCCGCCAACTCCGCCATCCGCTTCATCCCTGACGCCGAGGACACCGGCATGATCCCGGCGATGATCGGCACCCTGATCCCCGCCAGCTCGCAGCGATCGCGGAAGTCGTAGAAGTCACGGTTGTCGAAGAACAGCTGGGTGCAGATGTAGTCCGCCCCGGCATCGACCTTGGCCTTGAGGTAGTCCATCTCTAGCAGCCGATTGGGCGTCCCCGGGTGCCCCTCGGGGAACCCCGCCACACCGATGCCGAAGCCACGCTTGTCCGGGTGCGCCCCGCTGGCGTTGAACTTGCGGATGAACCGCACCAGGTCGGCCGCGTGCTGGAAGGCGTCGGCTGAGCGGTCGTAGTTCACGCGATCACGCGGCGGGTCGCCGCCCAGGGCCAGCAGGTTGCTGATCCCCGCCGCCGCGTAACGATAGAGGATCTGCGACACGTCCTGCTCGCTGTGGCAGACGCACGTCAGGTGCGGCACCACCGTCAGCCAGTCGGAGGTGGTCTTGATCCGCACGACCAGGTCGTGCGTCAGCTCGCGCGTGGACCCGCCGG
>JADZCW010000222.1 GCA_020851395.1 Phycisphaeraceae bacterium | reverse complement strand
TCGCCCGCCGTGATCGACTCAAACACGCCGCCGACACCAAGCACCGTGTCGCCAGCCAGCCACGACAGCGATCCGTCGCTGATCTCGAGGTTTGACCCCGCAGTCACCGTCAGCGCCGCCGAGTAGGTCTGGAACCCGAAGTTCGCGCTGCCCTTGACGTACACGCCGTTCTCGAGCGCGTGGCCCTGCGCCGACCAGCCCGCGTCGGCTGAAGGATCGCCGCTGACCATCGACCCCCGCACGCTCCCCGCCACGATCAACACCGCGACCGCCACAAACCCGATCCTCCGTGCGCGCACCATAGCTCTCCTCCTCTTTCCGCCGGATCGACCGGCTATGCCCGCATGGACAGGGGCTTTCTCCTCTCCTGCCCGCGGATATGTTGTTGATATTGTACCCCATGCTTGCGACGCGCCAATCCTTTTTTCTGGTCTTGTCCCGACTGTTTCAATAAAAAGAGGGGCCTTGGGTCAGCCCCTCTTACCATCAACTCAGCGTCGCGCCGCGGCGTTCCGCTCACCTTCTCCCTCTCCGCAGCAGCCCCAGCCCGGCCAACACCAGCACAGGCATTGCCGCAGGTTCGGGCATCGGCGTATAGGTCCCGCTCAGCGTCATCGTCATCAATGGCGTGTCATTGATCACCGGCCCGTCCACGTTCACCGACACGAACACGTCAAAGAAGCTGTCGAACGTCCCCGTCGGCACGTCGGTCGTCTCTTCATCAAACATCGCCCCCTGCCCCGGCCCGATCTCGCCGTGCAGGTGATGCGTCATCATGCCCCCGTCACTGAAGCTGATCTCCGTCCAGACGTCGAAGAAGCTCTCGATGATGTACGTCGAGACCACCGTCCCCTGCGCCGGCGAACCGTCCGGGTTGGCGAACGCGAACACCACATCCATCGGCAGCAGCATCCCCGGCAGCGGATCACCGGCCATGATCGAGCAATCCATCGTCAGCACCGCCCCCCCGCCCCCGCCCCCGGAAGTGGCCGCCAGATTCATCATCATTCCATCAGGCCCGCCACCCAGCGACAGCCCGATGTTCTCCACCACGGAGCTCTCCGCCACCCCATGCACGCCGATCACCGGCGAAGACGGATACGGCGGCCCGCTCGTCACGCTCAACTCCGTCCACACATCGAAAAAGGACTCGATCTGGGCCTGACTCGTCGGAGCCAGCAAGAGCAACCCGATACCAACACACAGCACCCGCGCCACGCGCGATCTCACCGTCATGCAAGCAGACATGTCTTTCTCCTCTCTCCTTATAGATGTCCATGACACGCAACAACCAGAGCACGTCCCACCGGTCAAGACGCCCGGCGAACGAGCCCCTGGGAAACCTCCTCGATCAGTGCAACCATCTCTCCTCCGCCAACAGATCGGACTAACTACTCCAGTTTACACCGCAATGAATGGAATCCAACGCAGATCCGGTCAAGACTTTGCCCGATGTTCCCGCATCCGCTCGGGCGTTCGCAGCCGGGCAACCCCCGTGCGTCACACCTTTTCCCCGCAACGTATAGTGGTCGCCCGACGCGGAGCGAGCTGATGACCTATCGCGTGCGTGAAGACATCTCGATGGGCAACGCGGCCGACGTGCACATCGACGCCGCGAGTTCGCCGCCGACCATCGCCTTTAGCGCCCACCCCCACGGCGGACCGGAAGCGATCTGGTTCCACTTCCGCCTCGAGCGCGATCCCGACGCCTCGCCCCCGGGCAACCAGATCCGTCTCCTTCTGCGACACTACCTCAGCCTCGCCTACACCCACCCCGATCTGACCGCCAACATCCGCCCCGTCATCCGCACCCCCGGGACCCCCGGAAGTGACTGGCAGCGCCTCGACGCCCCGCAACGCATCGACCTCCCCGACGGCCAGATCGACCTGGCATGGATCATTTCCAGCCCACCCCCCGGCGGCTCACTCGAGATCGCCCTCTGCCCCCCCTACGGCCCCGCGGAAGTCGAACAACTCATCACCGACACACACGGGTATTGGCACACCGACACGATCGGCGTCACCCCCGCCGGCCGACCCCTGACGCGCCTGAGCAATCGTTATGGCTCTCCCCCCGGAAGTGATGAACCACGCCTGCGCCCTCCGGGGGCGGGAGGCATTTTTCTCATCGCCCGTCAGCACGCCGGCGAGACCCCCGGCTCATGGGTCCTCGACGGCCTGCTCCGCGAACTCGCCCAAGCCGGCGACCGCAGCCCCCTGACCTGGGTCATCCCCCTGGCTGACCTCGACGCCACGCTCGAGGGCGACTACGGCAAGGACCGTTTCCCCTACGACCTCAACCGCGCCTGGGGCCACCCTCCCATGCGCCACGAGGCCCTGCTCATCCAGCGCGACATGCGCCGCTGGGCCCAGCGCTGCACGCCCATCCTCGCCCTGGATTTCCACGCCCCCGGCCCCTGCGAGGACACCGGCGTCTACTGCTACCCCCCCGACGAGAAGGAATCCCCCAACCTCCGCACCCGCGTCGACCCCTGGCTCGCCCGCTTCCGTGAGGCCCTGGGCGACTACGCCGCCGAGAACTTCGCCCGCACCGGCAACTACCGCTCTCGCTGGGAGACGCCGACCTTCTGCGACTTCGCCGGTCACGAATTCAATTCCCCCGCCCTCGCCATCGAGACCTGCTACGCCCTGGCCGACCGCGGCCGCATCGTAATGACCCCCCATCACTACCAACAGATCGGCCGCCGCCTCGCCCAGGCCATCCTCTGACTCAACGAGCCGCGAGCGTCAGCGAGCGGTTCCCCTGGATTTTCTGCTCGTCCTGAATGACCTCGACCTCTCATGCTCCAATTGACAAGGGCAACACTCCCCATGACCTCCCTCAAGATCAGCCCCAACGGCCGCTACTTCCTCGACCCCGCCGGCGCCCCCTTCTTCTGGCTCGGCGACACCCAGTGGCAGCTCACCCGCGACGTCCCCCTGCCCGACGTGACCGAGATCCTCCGCCGCCGCAAACGCCAGGGCTTTAGCGCCTTCCAGGTCATGCTCACCGGCGTCGGCGAGGGGCTGCTGCCCAACGTCGAAGGCCAGAAACCGTGGATCAACGATGACCCCGCCACCCCCAACGACGCCTACTTCCGGGGGGCCGACAAGGTCATCGCCGCCGCCGGCGAGGCGGGCATCGTCCTCGTCCTGGGTATCTACCACCAGGAGCAGGCCAACCGCATCACCCCCGCCAACGCCCGCGCCTACGCCAAGTGGATCGCCCAGCGCTACAAGTCCGCCCCCCACATCATCTGGACCATGTACCCCAAGGCCACCGCGGAATTCATCCCCATCTGCCGCGAACTCGCCGCCGGCCTGCGCGAAGGCGATGGGGGTAGCCGTCTCATCACCGTGCACCCCGATCCCTCCCCCACCTCCTCAAGCTTCATCCACGACGAGCCCTGGCTGGACTTCAACATGAACCAGCCCTGCATCATGTACGAGAAGCTCTACGCCATCACCAAGGCTGACTACGACCGCACGCCCCCCAAGCCCGTCGTCATGGCCGAGGGCGGCTACGAGGGCGTCGAGTTCAACAAGCTCCAGACCGCCCTGGAGATCCGCAAGCAGGCCTACTGGTCTCACCTCGCCGGCGGCCACCACAGCTACGGCCACGTCGACGCCTGGCTCAAACCCACCGAGTGGCGAGCCTGGCTCGACTCCCCCGGCGCTCAACATCTAACCCTCTACCGTCAGATCCTCACCTCCATCCCCCACTGGTGGGACATCGTCCCCGACCAGTCGATCTTCGCCTCCGACCCCGGCCCGATCGACAGCCTCGACCTCTGCACCGCCGCACGCTCAACCAAAGGCGACTGGCTGCTGGTTTACCTGGCCGCCAACGCCCCCGTCAGCCTCCACCTGAACAAGCTCGCCGCAGGCCGCGAGGCCACCGCCACCTGGATCGACCCCACCACCGGCCAGCGCACCGAGATCGGCCGCTACCCAACTTCAGGCGATGCTTCCGGGGGCTTCACGCCCCCCGCCGGCTGGCAGGACGCCTTGCTGCTGCTGACCGTGTAAACGCACACCCCCACCGCGTCGCTGGCCAAATCCTCATTCTCACCCGAGAATGTCGGACACTCCATGTCCGACCCGACGCCCCCATCGCCGCGCCCGCGCCTCACGCTCCCCGCCGCGCTCAAGCTCTCGGGCAAGCTCGCCTACGCTGCCGTCTACGACCACAAGCTCAAAAAACTCCTCGGCCCCCTCATCTTCCACGCCCGCCCCAACGACCTTTCTCACCCCCGCCTCGGCCTGGCCGTCTCCACCCGCGTCGGCAACGCCATCGTCCGCAATCGCGTCAAACGCCTCCTCCGCGAAGCCTTCCGCCACACCCAGCACGACTGGCCCGCCGGCTACGACCTGATCGTCGTCGTCCGACCGCATGCGCCCCTGACGCTCGCCGAGTATCAGGACATCCTCGCCCGCGCCATCCCCGCCATCCACGCCGAGTCCAGCCGCCGCCAACGCCGAACCGCCTCGCCATGATCGCGATCCTCCGACGAACCCTGTCCGCTCTGCTGATCTTCCTCGTGATGGCCTACCGCGCCACCCTCGGCCCCCTGCTCGGCGGCCACTGCCGACACACCCCCACCTGCAGCCAGTACATGATCGACGCCATCCGCAAATACGGCCCCCTCTCCGGCCTATGGCGCGGCTGTAAACGCATCGCCCGTTGCCACCCCTGGGGCACCTTCGGCCACGACCCCGCCTAGACGCGGACGATAAGTCCCCTGCTCCAACGAGCCGGTCTCAACGAGCCGCGAGCGTCAGCGAGCCGGTCCCAGCTCGCGGCCCCCAAGAACATCGCTCCACAAATCCCCTCCACATGGCGATAATGCTCCCATGCCCAACCCCATCCACCAATGGAAGAGCCAGGCCCACTCCTTCGTCCACCAGGCCCACGCCGCGAATATCTCGCGCCGCCGCCGCGCCGCGGGATACACCGCCCGCCTCTCCTGGATCTGGTACCGACAGTTCCGCGAGGACCGCGCCCCCCAGATGGCCGCCGCCCTGACCTACCGCACCGTCTTCAGTCTCCTGCCCACCCTCGTCCTCATCCTCGTCGTACTCCAGGCCTTCCGCGGCCTCGAAGAAAACCAGGAGAGCTTCAAGGACACCATCCTCAACCTCATCCCCGAGCAACTGCTCGCCGCCGACATCACCGCCGCCCCGGTGACCGCCGACGCGACGACCCATCCGACGCTCGAAATTGCCGACGCCCCGCCCCACTCGCCCGCGACCAACCTCGCGCCCCCGTCGGCCCCCACCCCCGCCCTCGCGCAAGCCCAGGAACAGGTCAAGGAGCAGGAACGCCGCCAGGAACTCGGCGACTTCATCGGCAACGTCATCGACCAACTCGCCAAGGTCAACTTCGCCCGCATCGGCGCTGTAGGCCTCCTCCTGTTCATCTACGGCGCCACCACCCTCCTGGCCACCATCGAGCAGAGCTTCAACCAGGTCCTAGGCGTCGACCAGGGCCGACCCTGGTACATCCGCGTCACCTACTACTACGCCGTGATCACCCTCGGCCCCATGGTCCTCGTCGCCGGCCAGTTCATCCAGCAGAAAGCCTTTAGCCTCCTCGCCGCCGGCGGCGACCTGACCGGCTGGCTCGCAGGCCCCCTCGTCGTCCTCTCACCCCTGATCACCGCCTGGATCGTCTTAAGCGCCATCTACACCCTCCTCCCCCACGCCCGCGTCCCCATCCGACACGTCCTCGTCGGCAGCTTCATCGCCGCCGTCCTCTGGGTCATCAGCAAGGAAGCCTTCACCATCTACGTCTCACGCACCGCCGCCACCAGCCTCTACGGCGCCCTCGGACTCGTCCCCCTCTTCCTCTTCTGGCTCTATGTCACCTGGCTGATCATCCTCTTCGGCCTAGAACTCACCTACTCCCTCAGCCAGGTCCGCAACCCCCTGATCGACGAGGAAGCCGCCACCTCCACCATGATCGGCGACCCCGCCTGGACCGTCCCGGTGATGCTCCGCCTCGGCCAACTCTTCACCGACGGTAAGGGCGCCGCCCCCACCGACCTCGCCGCCGACCTCGGACTGCCCACCTCCTCCGTCCAGCGCCTCTGCGCCAACCTCGTCCAGGTCGGCCTGCTCCACACCATCGCCGGCAGCGACGAGGACGTCGCCACCTACGCCCTGGCCCGCCCCCCCGCCAAGATCACCGTCGCCGACCTGCTGACGCATGGCCGCCAGTGGGCCCGCACCGGCCTGCGCGCCAACGTCGAGACCTGCTGGCAATACCTCGACCACCTCCACCAGTCCCAGGACCAACTCGCCGCCCAGACCACCCTC
>JADZCW010000221.1 GCA_020851395.1 Phycisphaeraceae bacterium | reverse complement strand
GATGGTCAAGCAGTGCCCCTCCTTCCAGCCGGACAACCCCAACGGCTTCGAGGCCGGCTGCGGCGGGTACGGCTACAACAACGAGTACGTCGGCCGCGAGAGCGCCACGGTCATCGACATCGGGGCACGCGTCGATGTCTTCGCCCAGCCGGTGGCTACTGTTTTCTTTGCCGACACCGCTTTCGCCCAGCCTTCCGGGGGTGACGCGTACCTGATCGAGTATTCCTTCGTCGAGCCGGCGGTGTGGTCGTCGGGCTTCTCCGCGGGCCAGCCGACCGATCCCTCGATGCACTTCCGTCACCAGGAATCCGCCAACGTCGCCTGGCTCGACGGCCACGTCGACCGCCAGACGATGAGCTACGCCCGGGCCAACGTCTACGGCGTCAGCGAAGCACGGAATCGTCAGATGCACATCGGCAACATCGGTGAGCCGGACAGCAACGCCCTGTTCGACCGGGAATGATCCGAGAAAAATCAGCGGGCAAAAACGCGAGGTGGTCCGAGGGCAATTCCGGGGGCGCTTCCCTATAATCCCTCGCATGCCTGACCACTCCATCGAGAAGATCGTCATCATCGGCTCCGGCCCCGCGGGCTGGACGGCCGCCATCTACGCCGCTCGCGCGAACCTCGACCCGCTGGTCATCCCCGGCCGGGCGTCGGGCAAGGACCTTGTCGCCGGCGGGCAGCTGATGCTCACCACGGAAGTGGAGAATTTCCCCGGCTTCCCCAAGGGCGTGCTGGGGCCGGAGCTGATGCAGCTGTTCTTCAACCAGGCCATGCGGTTCAGCACCCGCGTCGTCACCGACTCGGGCGTAAAGGCCGGGCCGGACCTGGCGTCGACGGGCTTGTACACGCCCTTCCCGAACGTGCAGTCGGTCGACCTGTCGAAACGACCCTTCCGCGTGGTGACGGACAGCGGGTTCGAGTGCCTGACGCACACGCTGGTGATCGCCACCGGGGCCAAGGCCAACTGGATCGGCCTGCCCAATGAGCAGCGGCTGGCGCTTTCGGGCGGTGGCGTCTCGGCCTGCGCGGTGTGCGACGGGGCGCTGCCCGTCTTCCGGGGACAGCCGCTGGGCGTGGTCGGCGGCGGCGACTCGGCCATCGAGGAGGCGACGTACCTGACCAAGTTCGCTTCGAAGGTCTATCTGATCCACCGGCGCGACCAGCTGCGGGCCTCAAAGATCATGCAGGAGAGGGCCCTGGGCAATCCCAAGATCCAGCCGTGCTGGAACAAGGTTGTCGTCGACGTGCTGGGGCAGGACCGCGTCTCGGGCGTGCGGCTCAAGGACACCGTCACCGGTGAAACGTCTGAGCTGGGGCTCGGAGGCTTGTTCATGGCCATCGGGCACACGCCGATCACGAGCTTCCTGAACGGCCAGGTCGCGCTGACGGAGAAGGGCTACATCAAGCTGGCCGACCCGTTCCGCGCGACGACCAGCGTGCCCGGCGTCTTCGCCGCGGGTGACGTGGCCGACAGCACCTACCGCCAGGCCATCACCGCCGCGGGCATGGGCTGCAAGGCAGCGCTCGACGCCGAGCGCTATCTGGCTGAGCTGGGCGTGCACTGAGAAGACAGATGGGGTGTCGGGTCAGCCGCCGGCCTTGATCTGATAGGCCCGGGCGATCAATTCTTCAACGTTCTTGGGCGGCTGCTCGGAGGCCATGGCTTGATCGGTCCAGGTGATCGCGGCCAGGCGGTTCTCGCCAAGCTTGACCAGGACCTCGACGGCTTCGAGGGACATGGTGCCCGTCCCGGCCCGGTCTGCCGTGCCCTCGGAGGGGGCCGACGGGGCGGGGGCTTTGCTCGCGGATGATTTGTCTTTGGCCGTTCCGCCCTCTTGCATCTCGCGGGCCACGCCTTCGACCGCCAAACCTCGCACCTTCTCGCGCAGCGTCACCACCACCGTCTCGGCCATCTTCCGGCCGATCTCGGGCAGGCTCTGGAGGGTCTTGTGGTCCTGCCCAGCGATGGCGGCGGCGATCCGGCCCGAGTCCAGGGCCATGGCCCGCAGGGCCTTACGCGGACCGATCCCGCGACAGCTGGTCAGGAGTTCGAACAGGTGCCTGTCTCGCTCGCTGAGGAAGCCCAAGAGGCGGGGCGTGAGGTTCGCCCCCTGCCCGGCCCCCTCGAGGTAGAAGACCGTCCGCAGCGTCACCGATCGCCCGACCGACTCGGCCAAGGCGGCGACGTTGCTGGCGGGCACGAGCACCTCCAGGACGATCCCCGGGGCGACCGACAGCAGCACCCCCTCCGCCCGGACCGACTCAACGATGCCCTGCAATCTGGCAATCATGCGGGCTGATCATACCACCTCATCTGCCCCTGACATGTGTTCGATAACTTCCTGCCTGTAAGGCAAATGGCTGATAACCACCCGTCGGGCGTCTAATTCAGTCGAAAATCAAAAGGATCTTTCCGGACAAGCCGACCTTCTTTTCAGGCCACAGCCGGGGTGGGATATCCGTGCCGGTTCGAAAACGCCATGGAGGCTTCTCTCTATGTCCAAACGAACACCCTTCTTCGTCACCATGCTGCTGCTGATCGGCGCATCGCCATCCCTGGCGGACAAGACCGACGACAAGCTCGCGGCCATGCAGGCTCAACTCAATGCTCAGGCCGCGCAGATGGCCAAGCAGGAGCAGACCATTGCGGCGCAGAACAAGAAGATCGCGGAGCTGAACGCCACGTCGGCTCCCGCGCCTGCTCCCGCGCCCGCCGACTTAACTTCCGGGGGTGACGCTCACGTGCGTGAGATCGTCCAGCAGGTCATGGCCGACGCGCAGACACGTCCGTCGCTGTCGGACAAGCCGCTGGCGGGCTACGACAACGGCCTCTACGCCCGCACGGCCGACGGCAACTACATGCTCAAGGTCAACGGCGTCATCCAGATCCGCTACACCCTCGACAGCCTCGACCACCCGACGACCGACTCGACCGGCGGGTTCGAGCTGCCGCACGCTGACGTGATCTTCAGCGGAAACGTCCTGGACCCGACCTGGAAGTATCGCATCGTCACCGGGTACAACACCTCGGGCGGGACCAACCTCCAGGACGCGTGGGTCGAGAAGTCCTTCTCCGAATGCCTGGCCCTGACGGCCGGCCAGTTCAAGCCGCCCTTCTGGGAGGAGAACCTGGTCGCTTATACCAAGCTGCAGTTCATCGACCGCTCGCTGCTCAACGCGATCCACGGCGGGTACACCCAGGGCCTGATGCTCTCGCTGAAGCTGCCCCGGGTGCGCACCTATCTCTCGTTCAACGACGGCATGCGCGCCGCCGCCCGCAACTCGACCTGGAGCACGGACGGTTCAGACCTGGGCCTGACCGCCCGCGGCGAGGTGCTGCTGACGGGTGACTGGAAGAACTACGGTGACATGGCCTCGTTCCGGGGCGAAAAGACGACGATCGTGCTCGGTTCGGCGGCGCACTACGAGCTGTCGCAGACAGCGGCCACACCCGACCTGACGCAGATCACAGGTGACGCGACCTTCAAGTTCGGCGGCGCGAGCCTGTTCGTCGCGGGGCTAGCACGGTTCGAGGACGGCGCAACGGCGGTCGACCGCTACGGCGTGCTGACCCAGGCCGGCGTGTTCGTGACGGACAAGATCGAGCTGGTCGCCCGCCACGAGTGGGGCGCCGCGGAGGGGGCCGTCGACGACCTGAACCTGGCGACCGCGGGCATCAACTACTACTTCCTCAAGCACCAGGCCAAGTTCATGATCGACGCGGGCTACTCTTTCGGTCCCGTCGACGCGCTGTGGGCCAACACCGCCTACGGCTGGCGCGCCGACTCGGCCGGCCGCGACGGACAGTTCGTCGCCCGCACGCAGCTGCAGATCGGATTCTGA
This sequence comes from Phycisphaeraceae bacterium, assembly GCA_020851395.1. Classification (GTDB taxonomy): domain Bacteria; phylum Planctomycetota; class Phycisphaerae; order Phycisphaerales; family Phycisphaeraceae; genus JADZCW01. Next base: position 24,146 of record JADZCW010000221.1, on the reverse strand, counting down.
TCATCGAGGACCGCGACTCAAACGAGAAGCCCACGTTCAACGAACGTGGGCTTCTTTCATTGGATCGTCGATGACAATGGATCTAGTCCGCCTGCCCGATGCGCTCCAGGGCCGGGGTGTGCTTGTCGCCGGTCAGGACGGTGCGGGGCTTGCCGTCGCCGAAGACGCGCTCGTAGTAGTCGCCGAGGGATTCCTCGCCGCGCTTCTGCTTGGACCAGCGGGTCAGCAGCGGGCGAAGCGCCTCGAGGACCTGCTTTTCCTCGACGTTTTCGGCGTAGAGCTCGGCCAGCCGGTCGCCGGCGAGCCGGCCGCCAACGAAGATGTCGTAGACGCCGGGCTTGCGGCCGACGAAGGCCAGGTCGGCCGTGTAGGGCCGGGCACAACCGTTGGGGCAGCCGGTCATCCGCACGGTCAGAGGTTGATCGAGCAGGCCCATCCGCTCGAACTCGCTCTCAAGCTCGTCGAGCATGCCGGGCAGCGTCCGCTCACTCTCGGCCAACGCCAGGCCGCAGGTCGGCAGGGCCGGGCAGGCCATCGAGTAGCGGCGCAGGAGCGTCAGCTCGCCGAGCCGGCGGACCTTGTGCTCGGCCAGGATGGCCTCGAGCTGCGGGACCTGCTCAGCCGTGAGGTTGGCGAACAGGAGGCTCTGGTTGGGGGTGAGCACGACGTCGCAACCGAAGCGATCGACGATCGCCCGGAAGGCTGTCTTGTACTTCGGGCCGTTCTCGGGGTAGTCCATCACCCGGCCGTTCTCAACCCAGACGCCGTAGAAGAACTTGCCGTCGCCCTGCTCGTACTTGCCGAGGTAGTCGTTGAGCCGCAGCGGGCCGACCTCGACCCAGGGCTTGAGCTCGAAGTTCACGCGCGAGCGGAATTCCTGCTGGAACCACTCGACGCCCTTCTCCTCAATGACGTACTTGAGGCGGGCGTGGCGGCGGTCGGCCCGGTTGCCGTGGTCGCGGAAGATGGCGGCGACGGTGCGCATGGCCTCGACGGCGTGCTCGACGTCGACGTAGCCGATGTGCGAGGCCATACGGGCAAAGGTGTCGGCCTTGCGGTGGGTCATGCCCAGGCCGCCGCCGGCCAGGACGTTGACACCGACGATCTTGTCGCCTCGCACGACGGCGATCAGGCCGCAGTCCTGGGTGTAGACGTCGATGGAGTTGTCCTCGGGCAGGGCGATGCCGACCTTGAACTTCCGGGGGAGGTAGGCCGGGCCGTAGAAGGGCTCCTCGCCCTGGCCGTTGTTGGAGTCCGAGTGCTTCTCACCGTTGACCCAGATCTCGTAGTAGGCGGTGCTCTTGGGCAGGAGTTCGGTGGAGATCTTCCTGGCCAACTCGAGGAGTTGCTGGTGAGCTTGATCCTTGAGCGGGGCTGGGGAGGCCATGACGTTGCGGCCGACGTCGCCGCAGGCGGCCAGAGTGGTGATCAGGGAGTCGTTGACGCCCTTGAGCACGGCGTGGAGGTTGCCCTTGACCACGCCGTGGTACTGGAAGCCCTGGCGGGTGGTGATGCGGAGCGACTGGTTGTAGGTGTACTTGGTGGCCAGGTCGTCCAGGGCGCGGTACTGGGTGGCGTTCATCCAGCCGCCCGGGAGGCGGGTGCGGACCATGAACCAGGTCTCGGGCTCGATGCCGGTCTCCTTGACCTTGGCGCGGGCGTCGCGGTCCTCCTGCTGGTAGATGCCGTGGAACTTGAGCAGGGCCTGGTCGTCGTGGGTGAACTCCTTGACGGCCTGGTCGTCGAGGGTCTGCTGGATCGAGCCGCGCAGGAAGTTGCTGGCCTTCTTGGCCTTCTCGACGGCGGACTCGTCGGAGCGCATCGTGCGTCCGAAGCTCTTGGCGTCGCCGGGGGGGGAACTCTCACTCATGACCCGATTCTCCAAGGTCGCCGCGGCGGGTGCGGGCGGCGCGGATGATTGGCTGGCTGTGGCGCGGCACCCCCTGTGGTGCGGATAGATCATCGTATCGACAATACGGCTCCAATTCAAAATATCTATCCAGAACGTACAAGTTGGTCTTATCTTGATTGAAAAACTGATCTTGCGGTTGATATATTAGTTCTATTGTTTTATAATAATAGAATCATGAATCTCCCGTCCTCCCCCCGCCAAGCCGCCGCCTTGCTCCGCGCCATGGGACACCCGCAGCGCCTGCGCCTGCTCGCCAGCCTCGAACGTCATCCCCTGACCGTCTCCGATCTTGCCGATCGGCTGCGTGCCCGCCTGCCCGTCGTCAGCCACCACCTGGCCATCCTCCGCCACGCCCGGCTCGTCAGCGCCCACCGACGAGGCCGACAGGTCTTCTACCGCCTCACGAACCCTCAGGTCGCGCCCATCCTCCGCACCCTGCGCCGTGACGAGGCCTTCGCCGACTCCTTCCAGGACGGCGCAGCGATCTGACGTGATGCTTTAGAATCATCCCCCTCATGCCCGCCCCACGCCCGATCATCCTGCTCGGCCCCACCGCCGCCGGCAAGAGCGAGCTGGCCGTCCGACTCGCCCAGAGGCTGCACCCCGGAGCGACGCTGATCCTCAGCGCCGACTCCATGCAGCTCTACCGTCGCATGGATGCTGGGACAGCCAAGCCTTCGCCGCGCCTGCGATCGCTCGTGCCGCACCACCTGATCGATCTGGTCGAGCCCAACGAGCCCTTCACCGTCGCCGACTGGTTGAGTCGTGCCGATGCACTGATCACCGATGCGCTCTCGCACGACCAACTCCCCATCGTCGTCGGGGGCACGAACCTCTACCTTCAGGCCCTGCTCGAGGGTCTCTTCGACGGGCCGCCGCGCGATACGGCGCTGCGGGCTGAGCTCGATGCGCTCTCCAATGCTGAGCTGCACGCTCGCCTCGCCGCCGCCGACCCCGCGGCCGCCGAGCGCATCCATCCCAACGACCGCAAGAAGGCCATCCGCGCCATGGAGGTCTTCCTCACCACCGGGTCGCCTATCTCGAGTCAGCAGCAGCAGTGGACCACCGCGCCAGCCTCTGAGACGGCCTACCGCCACGATCCGATCCTGCTGGGGCTGGCCTGGCCGACAGAGCTGCTGAACCACCGCATCAACCTGCGCGTCAAGGCCATGTTTTTCCCGGAAAAAGCCCGCGAGCAGGACGGGCTGGGCGACGACGACCTCTGGCCCGGCCGGTCGCTCCAGGACGAGACGCGCGAGCTGGAATCGGCGGGCCTTCTCGGCGCCCAGGCACGCCAGGCGTTGGGCTACAAGCAGGTCCTCGAGCACCTGGCCGGCCTGTGCACGCTCGAGGAGGCCTACGAGCAGACCAAGATCCAGACGCGCCAGTTCGCCAAGCGTCAGCGCACCTGGCTCAAACGCTTCCGGGGAGTGCACTGGCTTGACCCCAGCCCATTAATCGAAGGCCGACCCGACGATCTGCTCGACCAGATCGCCACGCTTCCGCCGTTTCTCGACAAGACTGTCTGATCGTTCCCCGGCCCGAGCGGGTATGATCGCGCTCGATGGGGTTCGATCACCGATTCATTTCTGACTGACCTGCAAGGGAGGTTTCACATGACATTCGCTCGCCGCCTGACCATCGTTGCCCTGGCCCTGATCACCATCCTGATGGGGCTTGCTGTGCTGGCGCCCGCCACGCGAGCCGTGATGCCCAGCGACGGGGTTCCGCAGGACGCCGCCATGGGCACGCAGTCCCCGGCCGCGCTGTCGGTCTCGGACGTCAGCCTGATGCAGGCCCACGTCGCCCTCGAGGCCGCTTACGAGAAGGCCAAATCGATGAGCCTGGCGATGGACGTGGCGATCGTCGACGCCGGCGGGAACCTCAAGGCCTTTATCCGAATGGACGGCGCCTGGCTGGGCTCGATCGACATCGCCATCAAGAAGGCCCGCACGGCCCGCTACTTCGACATGCCCACGGGCGAGATCGGCAAGCTCTCGCAGCCCGGCGGGCCGCTCTACAACATCGAGCACTCCAACGGCGGCTTGATCACGTTCCCCGGCGGGTTGCCGATCAAGAACGCCGAAGGCCAGATCATCGGGGCCGTGGGCGTCTCGGGCTCGACGGTCGAGAACGACCACACCGTCGCCCAGGCGGCGGTGGACGCGCTGGCGAAGTAACGCGAGACGCGTGGTCCGTCGGTCAGACTTCCAGGCCTTCTTTGGTAAACGCCCGTGTCGCTTGCTCGACGCAGGGCTTGCAGACCCGCGCGGCGGGCGCGCCCCCGATCGCCGTGCCGGACCAGCTCATCGTCCCGGCCGGCTTTTCCTGGATGCACAGCCGGCACTCGAACGCCGTGTCAGACGGCGCGAGCTTGGGCCGCGCGAGCTTGAGGCATTCCAGGCACAGCACCGAGCCGCGGTGGCCCTCGATCATGGGCTTGACCTCGTCCCAGTCCGTGCCGCAGAAGTCGCAGCTGATGACGATCCCGCCGTCCTCGTTTCTCTGCATGTTCGCTCCCCATGTTCGCCCACGAACCCACCGACGATGCGCCTACTGCTCTTCCGGCCGCAGCAGGTAGCGGATGGTGATCTCCACGCCTTTGACGCCCAGCTCCTTGCCGCGTGCCTTCCAGGCGTAGAGACTGGCCAGGACCGGGCCGTCCACGTCAGCATAGCCTGTCGACTTGAGAAGTTCCGCCTGGACCACCGTGCCGTCGGGGCCGAAGACCACGCGGACCTGGGTGTTGTTGGGCACAGCCGTCATGCGCGTGATCAGCGTCAGCTGCGGGCGGGCGACGGTGACCTCGAGCCCCTGAGCCACCAGCACGCCGCCGGGCTTGGCCTCGAGGGTGTCGGAATGGATCCTGGTCGGGCTGACGTCCTGCTCGGTCCTGGGCGCGGCTGTGGGGTTGCCCGGGGCCTGATTCGCCGGAGTGGGCGAGGGCGGTGGTGAGGCCTCGACCTGCGACATGGCGGGAGGGGCCACGGCCAGCGCGGCCAACGGTTCACCGGCGTCACTCCGTGGCAGATCGGTCGCGCTGGGCGCTGCGGCGGACGCGGCCTCCTGCCGCGGGGCTGAGGAGGGCGAAGGATCGGGCGCCGGCTCCGCGGCCGCCGCGGTGGGCTCGGTCGGATCGGTCGGCACCGGCGCGTTCTCGACGGGCTCGACCTGGCTCTGAAGCGCCGGCTGCTCGGTCTCGCGCTGGGGAGCCGTCATGAGCCGGTAATCCTCGTAGGGAATCCACGCCACGGCCGTGGGGTGCGGCGACTCGGGGCTGCCCAGCGGCACCTGGCGCGGCTGGGGCAGCAACGGAGCGGCCTGCGGCCGATCCTCGGCGGTGAAGGCCTGGCTCGAGCCCAGATCACGAAGGCTCACCAGCACAGGGACGCCGCCGGCGTGGATGCCCAGAGCCAGCAGAGCGCTGACCCACAGGGATGTGCTGGAATCGCGTTCGGCGAGCATGGCTGGTCAATCCTGTTTCGACGACGCCTTGTCCTGGCGTGGCGGGCCCACCACCGAGACGTCCTCGATGCCCGCACGCCTGAGCCGTTCGATCAGGTCCACCAGGATGGGCCCGCGATCCGCCTGGCCCTGGGCCTCAAGGGCGATCACCAGGCGCGGCTCGGCCGGGTCCTTGGCCAATCCGTCGAGCACACCATCGAGCTCCGTTACCGCGACGGGCTGGCGATCCAGGAACACGCCGCCCTGCCCGTCAATGGTGATCGCCGCCACCCGCCCCGGCTCGGCTTTCTGACCCGTCCCCACGGGAAGCAGCGACACGGGCAGAACTTCCGTTCTGATCGTAAGGATGAACGAATAGATAAAGAACGTCAGCAGCAGGAAGATGACGTCGATCATCGGCACCATTTCGACTCGAGGCTCGAGGTTGTTCCTGCGGATTGCGCGCATTGCGTCATTTTACTCAAACGCTGTTTTTCTCGCCGTTCCGTGGTCGCCACCGGTCGTGGGCAAAAAAGAAAAGATAAACTAACCCGGTTTGATCGGTCGGCGTGAATGTCGCGGCCCGCATCCATCCATCAAGAGTGCTCCCATGCCCACCGCCAACCTGTCCAACCCGCAGAAGCAACAGCTCTGGGATGAATATTACGCCGGCAAGCCCGCGCGCGTGCCGATGCGCCTCGACGCCAACCCGCGGATCATCCTGCTCAACCCCGAGCTCAACGTCGATGGCTACACCTTCGAACAGGCGGCCAACGATCCCGAGATCCACGTCAAGGTGTGCCTCCAGTTCCAGCGTTACCTCCGCATGCAATTGCACCGTTACACGGACCTGCCCACGGGACTGCCCGATGCCTGGTCGGTGAACCTGAACGTCTACAATGTCTTCGAGGCGGCCTATTTCGGCGCGCCGGTGCGGTTCATTCCGGGGCAGGTGCCCTGCACCGAGCCGATCCTCACGGATGGCAATCGCGAGTCGATCTTCGACGTCGACATCGAGCACCCGCTCGAAAATCCCTTCATCAAGAAGTGCCTGGCGTTCTGGCACGAGATGCAGCGCATCTGCAAGGATCTGACCTTCGAGGGTCGGCCCGTGCGGCTGGACCGGTGGAACCTCTGCGGCACGGACGGGCCGTTGACCGTCGGGTGCAACCTGCGGGGCACGGAGTTTCTGGTTGAGCTGCTGAACGACCCGGATTACGCCAACCGGCTGATGGCGTTCGTGACGCGGGCGGCCATCCTGCGTCGTCAAGCCTTCTGGGATTACTGGGGCGAGACTTTCAGGCATGCCGGCTGGCAGGCGGACGACTCCTGCGAGATGCTCAGCCTCGAAACCTATCGCCAGCGTATTCTGCCGCTGCACAAGCAATTTTTTGGAGCGATCGTGCCGGGCCAGGAGCGCATGATGCACCTGTGCGGCGACGCGGGCCGGCTGTTCCCGACGATCTGCCGGGAGTTGAACGTGAACAGCATCGACACGGGCTTTCCTCTGGACTTCGGCCGGCTGCGGCGAGGGGTCGGCCCGGACGTGCACATCCTCGGGGGGATCGAGGTCAACACGCTGCTCTACGGCACGACCGATCAGATCTATCAGCGCGGGCGGGAGATCCTCCGGAGCGGCGTGAAGGACGGGGGCAAATTCATCTTCAAGGAAGCGAACAACTTCCCGCCCTGCGTGCCGCTGGCGAACGTCGAGGCGATGTACCAGGCCTGCCTGGATTTCGGTGGATATTGAGCCGTTTTCTTATCGACTTTCGCCGCCGACCACCGGGGCGGCCCCCAGGTCTTCGAGCAGGCGAAGGGCGTCGTCTCGGCGGTGCCAGCCCCAGACGTGAATGGCCATGCCGCGCCCGCCCACCTCGCGCACGATCCGCCTGGCCCCGTCGGACGTGGTGAAGACCTGACAGCGTTTGCCGGCGTCGACGATCTTGCGCAGGACCTGCGGCCAACCGTCGGCGTGCGGATGACCATCGCCCGGAATCCACTGCACGCCGCGCAGCTTCGGCATCGCCAGCAGGAGGTCCAGGTGCGGCAGTTGTCCGACGCCGTCAAGGTGGTAGAACCCGTGCTCGAGATGATCGCAGCACGCCGTCAGGTCCGGCAGGACGAATCGCTCGAACATCGCCGGCGAGAACATGTAGGACGCGTCGCACTGGAGCATGTAGCAGCGCTGGGGCGACCAGATCGGGGCCCAGGGGCAGGTGCCACGCCCGGTCGGCCGGATGATCGCGTCGAGCTCGTCGTAATAGCGCAGCCACACGGCGGTAATCTCGCCCGCCAGACGCTCGATCTCCTGCGGGGCGTCGATCAGGTCCATCATCAGCGGCTCGTTGCCGCGGAAGGAGGCGAGGATGTCCAGGTTGCCGCCGAGGTCCGTATGGGCGATGGCCACCTTGCCGCCCCAGCGCTCGACCGCTCGTCGCGTGAGGGTCTTGACCCGCTTCCACCAGGGGTTTTCCTTGTCGAAACGTATATGGATCGCGTCCAGGCCGCCGTCGACCGGCGGGCCGAACCAGGTGGTGTTGTCGTCGAAGTGCACACCGCAGCCGAGGAAGCCGGCCCCCATCCCGGGGCCGAAGTTCAGCCAGTGCTTGGGGAACGCGTCGCCGTACCATCCCCGGGTCTCGAGCTGGCGGTGCACCACGTCAAGGAACGCCTCGGGGTCGCTCTGGAGCATGTAGGCGTTGGTGCGGCGCGGCTCGGGGGCTGCCGGCGGATGATCGCCGGGCCGCGGGCCTTCGAGCATCGCCATCGGGCGGTCGAGCTTGCCCAGCCACCAGTCGGACCAGTCGCGCTCGATCCGCCGCCAGTCCGTCTGGCTGAAATGAACATCGATGCCCACGCCAACCTTCTTCACATCCCGCCCCAGGAGTGCTGACCGGCGTCACGACGCAACATAGCCTACAAAAAACCCACGGGGCTGCCGTGGGTCGTGGGTCTGAAGTTTTCCGCCGCCTCATGCTCGCTGCTCGATCGGCACGTAGGGCCGTTCGGCGGGCCCGGTGTAGATCTGGCGGGGACGGAAGATGCGGTCGTCGGGGTCGTTGTGCTGCTCGCGGAAGTGGGCGATCCAGCCGGGCATCCGGCCGATGGCGAACATCACGGGGAACATGGCCACCGGCAGGCCGATCGCCCGCAGGATGATGCCGGAGTAGAAGTCGACGTTGGGGTAGAGCTTGCGCTCGACGAAGTAACTGTCGCGCAGGGCGACTTCCTCGAGCTGCCGGGCGATGTCCAGGAGCGGATCGCTGATCTTCAGGACGTTCATCACGCGCTCGGCCGCGGCCTTGAGGATCTCGGCCCGGGGGTCGTAGTTCTTGTAGACCGCGTGGCCGAAGCCCATCATTTTCTGCTGTTTCTTGCGCACCCGATCGAGGAACTCGGGCATCGGGATCTTTTCGTTGTGGATGCGCTCGAGCATCTGGATGACGGCCGTGTTGGCCCCGCCGTGCCGCCAGCCCCACAGGGCGCAGACGCCCGCGGCGCAGCTGGCGAAGAGGTTGGCCCGGCTCGAGGCCACCATGCGGACGGTGCTCGTCGAGCAGTTCTGCTCGTGGTCGGCGTGCAGGATCAGGAACAGCTGTAGGGCCCGGATCACCTCGGCCGGGGCGTCGTACTCCTTGTAGGGCCGGGAGAACATCATGTGCAGGAAGTTCCGCACGTAGTTGTACTCGGGCCGGGGGTAGATGATGGGCTGGCCGATCGAGGTCTTGTAGGAGGCGGCGGCGATCGTGCGGACCTTGCTCATGAGTCGGGCGGCGGCGCTCTCGAAGGTCGACTCATCCTCCATCTGCAGCACGTCGGGGTGGTAGCAGCTGACGGCGTTGATCATGGCCGAGAGGATGGCCATCGGCGGGGCGTTGGCGGGGAAGCCGTCGTAGTGATTGCGCAGGCCCTCGTGGATCATCTCGTGCTGCGTCAGCAGGCCGCGGAACCGCAGCAGCCGCTCCTGCGTCGGCAGTTCGCCGTAGATCAGCAGCATCGCCGTCTCGACGAAGGTGCTGTGCTCAGCCAGCTGCTCGATCGGCACGCCACGGTAGCGCAGGATGCCCTTCTCACCGTCGATGTAGGTGATCGCGCTTATGCAGGACCCCGTGTTCCGCAGGCCGGGGTCCAGGGCGATGTAGCCCGACTGCGACCGAAGCTCCGTCACGTCGACCCCGGGTTCGTGCTCGGAGCCGACGAACACCGGCAGGTCCACCGACCGCCCGTCGGGAAGGCTGAGCTTGGCTGTCTCGGTCTTCTGCGATGTCTGACTCATGCATCACCCCGCATCTCTGGCCCATTGGAAACCATGACCACCGACCCGCCGACCCGGTCGTCCCTGACCGGCGAGGCCGCCCAGCCCGCCCTGGCTTGTCTTCAGCCGAGGCATTGTATGAAAGACCCGGCCCAACTCCAACGTCGCGCCGAGATTCCGCGACGCCGACCGCCAGCCGACCCATCCCGACGCCGGGGGTAAGCCCCATCCAGCTACTTCTTGGCGCCGGCGGTGTAGGACTGCTTGAACGTCTTGATCTCGGTCAGGTACCGCTGCTGCAGGTCGTCGCTGAAGGCCTTGGCCTTGGCCAGCTCGTCGCGCAGGGCCTTGGCCACCGTGCCGAAGTGCTCGACCAAAGCCTTGGCGAAGGGCAGCACGTCCGTCCGGGGCAGGTCGTCGAGCACGCCCTTGGTGCCGGCGAAGAGCTGGATGACCTGGTCGATGACCTCCATCGGCTGATAGACCGGCTGCTTGAGCAGCTCGACCATGCGGGCCCCGCGGTCGAGTTGGCGCTGAGTGGCCTTGTCCAGCTCCGTGCCGAGCTGGGCGAAGGCCTCGAGCTCGCGGAAGGCCGCCAGGTCCAGGCGCAGGCTGCCGGCGACCTGCTTCATGGCCTTGATCTGGGCGTTACCGCCGACGCGCGAGACGCTGATGCCCACGTTGATGGCGGGGCGGATGCCGGCGTGGAAGAGCTCGGGCTCGAGGTAGATCTGCCCGTCGGTGATGGAGATGACGTTGGTCGGGATGTAGGCCGCGACGTCGCCCTCCTGCGTCTCGATGATCGGCAGGGCCGTGAGCGATCCGCCGCCGTTCTCCTCCGAGAGCTTGGTGGCGCGTTCGAGCAGGCGGCTGTGCAGGTAGAACACGTCGCCGGGGTAGGCCTCGCGGCCGGGCGGGCGACGCAGGAGCAGCGAGAGCTGGCGGTAGGACGCGGCCTGCTTGGAAAGGTCATCATAGATGCACAGGGCGTGCTTGCCCTTCCACATGAAGTACTCGCCCATGGCGCAGCCGGCGTAGGGCGCGATGTACTGCATGGGGGCGGACTCCGAGGCGCTGGCGTTGACCACGACGGTGTAGTCCATCGCCCCGTTGGCCCGCAGGGCCTCGACCACCGCGGCAACCGTCGACTCCTTCTGGCCCACAGCCACGTAGATGCAGTAGACCGGGTCGGACGTCTGATGGGTGTAGCGCTGGTTGATAATGGTGTCGATGGCGACGGAGGTCTTGCCCGTCTTGCGGTCGCCGATGATCAGCTCGCGTTGTCCGCGGCCGATGGGGATCATCGAGTCGATGGCCTTGACGCCCGTCTGGAGCGGCTGCTTGACCGGCTGGCGGTCGGCGATGCCGGGGGCGATCACGTCGACCTTGCGCGTCTCTGCGGCGTTGATCGGGCCCTTGCCGTCGATCGGCTCGCCCAGGGCGTTGACCACGCGGCCGAGCATCCCCTCGCCCACCGGCACGCTGAGCAGCTCGCCCGTGGCCCGGACGCTCATGCCCTCCTTGATGTGCAGGTAGTCGCCGAAGATCACGGCGCCGACGACGTCCTGCTCGAGGTTCATGATCTGGCCGCGGACGACCTTGCCCGGGCCGACCTCGAACTCGACCATCTCGCCGCTCATCGCCTCGGACAGGCCGTAGATGCGGGCGATGCCGTCGCCGACCTCGATGACCTGGCCGACCTGCGACACCTCCAGCGTGCTGGAGAAACGCTCGATTTCCTGCTTGATGACGCTCGTGATCTCGTCGGTTCTGATCTTCATGGCTGCCCTTGTCTTCAATTCCGGGCCCGGCGGTTGAACCGTGGCCCGGGGATGTTCACGAATCGTTCCCTCGATGCTCCCTGATTAGCCGTTCACGGCCAGACGGCCGATGTTCTTGCGGACCCACTCCCGGCCGTTCTGCTCGATCTGCCGCCGCATCAGCCGGAGGCGCGCGGCGACCGAGCCGTCGATCAGCCGGTCGCCCATCCGCAGGCGCAGCCCGCCGATCAGGGCCGGGTCCACGCGCTGCCGCAGCACGATCTTGCGGTGCATCGCGGCGCCGACGGCCTCAGACACCTGGTTCGCCTCGGCGTCGCTGAGCTCGCGGGCAACCTCGGCTTGCACTTCCTCCACGCCCTTGTGCTCGCGCGCCAGGCCCTGGAAGGCGGCGAAGATCGCCTCCAATTCACCCAGCCGGCCCTTGTGGTTGACCACCTGGAGGAACCGCAGCATCAGGTCGCTGATCCGCCCCTTGAAGATGCGCTCGAGGCTCTCCTGCCGGTCCTTGGCGCTCAGGAGCGGCGTCGACAGCAGGGCCACGAGCTCGGGCTGGACCCGCAGGAGCGCCGCGAGCTCACCGGCCTCCTCGACCGCGACGTCGAACTGGCCGTCCGTCACGGCCATCTCCAGCAGCGACCGGGCGTAGACCTTCGCCGCCGGGGTCAGCCGCACTTGTTCCTGTTTCGCCTGCTTCGTCGCCAAGGCTGTCTCCTGGGTAATCGTTCCGTTGCGGCTTGCGTCGGTGCGGCGTTAGTTCTTGCCCTGTCCCCGGCTCAGCTCCGCCAGGGCCTCGGAGACCAGCGCCCGCTGGTCATTCTCGTTGATCGTGCGATGGAGGATCTTGCCGGCAACCTGGGTGGCCAGCGCGGCCGCCTCGGCGTGGAGCTGGGCGACGGCCTGTTCGGTGGCCGACTCGATCTCCTTCTGCGCCCGCTGGCGGAGCTGTAAGCCCTCGCGTTCGGCGTCGGCCTTGATCTGGCCGGCGAGCTTCTCGGCCTCGCCGCGGCTGCGGTCGATCAGCTGGCGTGCCTCGGCCTGCGCCGCGGCCAGGCGGGTCTCGAGCTGCGCGAGCGTCGCGGCGGCCTTCTTCGCGGCCGACTCGGCATCCTCGAGGTCCTTGCGAATCTTCTGCTCACGGTCCTGGAGCCCCTTAAGGATCGGCCCCCAGGCCAGCTTGTAGAGCAGGCCGAACAGCACCAGGAACACGATCACCGCCGCCACCGACTGAGCGGGCGTCCCGGCGAACACGCTGGGCTTGTGCTCGCCCTCGGCGGCCGCCGCGGCCAGCGCCGGCCCGGCCATGATCACCGCCCCACTCAACGTCCAGAGCAACCGTCTCATGCCTCAAACCCTTTCCGTTCGGGCCCGGCCCAGCCCGACGTCCGTCAGGGGACGCCGGGCTGGGCCCACGACCCGGTCATGGATTACTGGTTGCCGTACGCGAAGAACGGCACGAGCAGGGCGAAGAACGTGAAGCCTTCGATCAGAGCCGCGGCGATCAGCATCGCGGTGAAGATACGACCGCCGGCCTCGGGCTGACGCGCGATGGACTCGACGGCCGAGGCGCCGATGTTGCCAATGCCCTTGGCGGCACCGAAGACGATGATGCCCGCGCCGATGCTGGCGCCGATCGCCGCCGTCGCGGCGCCGCTGGGGAAGAACCAGCTGCCGCCCGCGGGCGCCGCCGTCGCGGTCACCTCAGCGGCCGGGGCGTTTGCGGGGGCGTGTTCCTGGGCCATGACCGACGACGCCGTCAGCAGCATCGCCAACGCCAGCAGAATTCCAAAAACCTTCATGACACCGACTCCTTCTTCGGACGCCGCAAGGGGACGTCCTCGATGTTCCCCTACCCTCGCGGGCACGCCCGGCCGCCTTGCTCGACCGGATCGGGGGTTGTGAATGTCTTGCGCCCGGCCGTCGGCGCCGGGGTTCAGTGTGCTCCGGTTGCCGGGGCGTGGTGACCTTCGTCTTCCGCCGCGTGTTCGTGATGCTCCTCGTGCTCGTGCACGACCAACTGCCCCAGGAACAGGCAGGTCAGGAACGTGAAGATGTACGCCTGGATCAGCGCCACGAGGATCTCGAGCATGTTGATGGCCATCGCCCCGAGCATGGGGATCACCGCGAAGCCGTAGCCCTTGGGCCCCATCGCCGTGATCATCGGGCCGATGAAGGACAGGAACACCGCGATCACCAGGTGCCCGCCGGTCATGTTGGCAAAAAGACGAATCGCCAGGGCAAAGGGCTTGATGAACGTGCCCATGATCTCCACGGGCACCATGATCACCCACATGAACCACGGGGCCCCACCGGTCAGGTGCTTGCAGTAGCCCAGCGGGTCCTTGAACAGGGCGATGAGGTTGTAGAAGAGGAACGCCACCGTGGCCAGGGCCCCGGTGACCCAAATCGACTGCGTGGCCGTGCCGCCGATGCCGTAGAAGTGACCCGGCTCCTCGGGATTGGGGTTGATCCCCAACATCCCCGTCAGGTCCGTCAGGGGGATCAGGCCCAGGAGGTTGCAGATCAGGATGTACCAGAAGAACGTCCAGAGGATCGGCGTGAAGCGGTCGGTCTGGTCGCCCAGCACCCCCCTGAAGACGTCGTCACGCAGGAACACGCAGACGGACTCGACCAGGTTCGCCCAGGGGCCCTGGGCGCGGAAGTCGTCGATCGTCCGCGCGCCCGCGCCCTGCGCCGTGGCGATCCGTCGCGCGGCCGGCACGACCACCGCCAGCGTCACCAGGGCGCCGACCAGCAGCATCACCGTGACGTTGCTGACGTACCACTGCCCGTAGATGGGTTTGTCGATCACGTGCTCGAGCGGGTTTGAGGCCAGCACCGGGAACAGGTTCATCGCACCGCGACCTCCGCGGCCGGTCCCTGTTCGGGACGGGCCCCATGCTCATGCTCGGTTTCCAGCCGCCAACCATACCGGCTGATCAGTCCCACCTCCACCACCAGCAGCGGCAGATACGTCAGGCCCAATCCCAATAGCATCCCTCGCGCCGGCAGCCCGGCGAGCCGGTACAGCAGCACCACCGCCGCCGCGCTGGCCAGCAGACGCAGGCCCATGCCCAGGAGCGCCGCGGTGAGCATCACCGTGGCGTCGCCCGCCCGCGGGGAGGTCCTGCCGGTGACGATCATCACCGGCGCCAGTCCCAGCATCGCCCCCAACCACGCCACGCAGACCGCCGCGTCGACCGCCGAGACCGCGCCCGCGTCCCAGCTGCGCGCCGCGACCACGCCCCGGGCCGCGAGCCAGCCCAGGCCGGCCGTCAACGTCAGCAGGCCGGCGACCTTCCAGGCCGCGAACCCCTTCGATCTGTCCGCCTTGCGATCCATCAGTCGTCCGATTCCTTGTCCGCGTCACGTCTGAGCGGGGTATTGAAGTATCGTTGTCCGATCCGCCAGAGCCGGTACACGCCGCCGACGAGGCCAAAGGCCAGGCCCGTCAGGGTCAGCCAGGGCCCGGTGCCCCACCGACCATCGAGCCAGTGCCCGGCCAGCACCAGCACCGCGATCACCCCGGCCAGCTCCAGCCCCGCCCCCATCACTTCGAGGTAGGACGGCTCGGGCTCCGAGGAGGGCGACCCCGGCCCGGGTTGTTCACCCTTCCTCGCCATCGACCGCCCCTTGGGTTGCACGGCCGGCTACGCCAGCGCCACCGACCCGCCGATGATCTCTGACAGCTCGGTCGTGATCGCCGCCTGGCGGGCCCGGTTGTACTGCCGGGTCAGGCCCTTCTTCATGTCGCCGGCCGCCTCGGTGGCCGCCTTCATTGCACGCATCCGGGCGATGTGCTCGCTGACCACCGCCTCGTTGAGGATCTGCAAGAGCCGGATCTTGACCGTCGCCGGCAACAGCTCGGACAGCAGTTCCTTGGGCTCGGGCGAGAAGTCGTACTGCACCTCGCCTCGCTTAGCTGCCGGAACGCCGGCGGCCGCGGGCTTGGCGTCTCCACTTCCCGGGGCGCTCAGCGGCAGGAGGGTCTGGACCTCGACCTTCTGCGTGCTCATCGACTGGAACGTCATCGACACGATGCGCACGGCGTCGACCTTGCCGGCGATGAACTCGGCCATGTACCGCTCGGCCAGACGCTGGACCTGGTCGTAGTCGACCTTGTCGCTGAACTCCGAGAGGTAGCTTGAGACATCGACCTTGGTGAAGCGGAAATAGGCGCTGCCCTTCTTGCCGATGACCTCAAGCTCTTTGGTGCCGGAGGTCTCCCGCAGGTGGCTCATGGCCGCCCGCAGGATGCCAGCGTTGTACCCGCCGCACAGACCGCGGTTGGAGGTGATCACCAGGGCGAGTTCGCGTCCGACAGGCTCGGCCGGGGCATTAAGCAGAGGATGTGACCACGACCCGCCGCTGGCCGCGGCGAGTTCGCCAGTGAGCTCAGCGATCTTTCTGCTGTAGGGCCGCGAGGCGATGGCCTTGCGGTAGGCCGCATTAAACCTGACCGTGGCAATCATTTGCATCGTTTTGGTGATGCGCTGAATATTGCCCACGGCCTTCATGCGGCCCTTGATTTCCCGCGTCTTACCCATAGGGCCGACATCATATCGACCCCCCGTCAGTGGGCAACTGCTTGGCAGTCATCATGCTATGTCATCTTTACATGGCCCTCAGCCACGCCTGAGGGGTAATGGCCCCGAAGCGGCGCGGGAAAGGGGCGACGACACCCACTTTCTCCAGTTTCTTCAGGTACACGTGAAAAAAAACCTTGCTCGAAATGAGCATGGGGGGGATAATCAGATGAAGCCCGCAATGGGCGTCGTTGACCGTGTCCCCGCCATTTCTTGTCCTAATACAACGTGGCGGAAGGGAGAGCACCGGCGGTGGTTTTGCCGGGTCGCCCTCGTGTACCACCCCCATACGAGGGCTTTTCTCTTGGCCTTTTAATCCGGCGTGACAGACCGCCACGCCGGCAGATGAATATCCGCCGGCGAGTAAGGTTTAATCTTCTGTCAATGCAGGCGTTAACAAGGCAAAGGCGTCACTTGCCCCGGCGGGTGCGGAAGCGTGAGCCGAGCGTTCGCTGAGGCGCGCTGGTGGGGATCACGCCGTTGGGGAACATCCGCTTGCGCTCTTCTTCGGAGAGGTCGCCCAAGCCGCCGGTCGCCGCCGGCGCGGTCACGCGGGCGGTCATCGCCTTCTGGGGATCGGGGCGGATGGCGTCCTTGGTCCGGCGGGCGCGGATGTCTTCGGGCACGGGACCTGGCGTGAAGCCCTCGTAGTCGAATTTTTCCATCAGGACGCCGGTGAGCTTCTCGATCTCGGTCAGCAGGTGGCCGTCCTCCGGGGTGGCGAAGGCCCAGGCCACGCCGCGCCGGCCGGCGCGGGCGGTCCGGCCGATCCGGTGGACGTAGATCTCGGGGTCCTCGGGCAGGTCGTAGTTGACCACATGCGAGATGTGCTCGACGTCCAGCCCGCGGGCGGCCAGGTCGGAGGCGATCAGGACGTCCACGTGGCCCTTACGCATGGACGACATCACCTTGTTGCGTTTGCTCTGGGCCAGGTCGCCGTGGATCTCGCGGGCCTCGACGCCGTGGGCCTTGAGGTAGCGGGTCACGCCGCTGACGGTGGCCTTGGTCCGGCAGAAGACCAGCACCGTGTCAGGCTGCTCCTTCTTGAGCAGGTGCAGCAGCAGGGCCTTCTTGTCCCAGGGTTCGACCGACAGCACCTGCTGGTCCACGAGCGAGACGGTCAGCGAGCCCGAGACGGTGACGATCTTCTGGGCGTCGGGCTTCATGAACGAGCGGGCCAGCCGCTCGATCTCGCCACTGATGGTGGCCGAGACGAAGACGGTCTGGTGCTCGCCGTGCACGAGCTTGAGGATCTTGCGGATGTCATCGCGGAAGCCGATGTCGAGCATGCGATCGACCTCGTCGAGGACGACGAATTTGACGTGGTCGAAGCTGATCTGCCGTCGGCCCTGGAGGTCCATGACGCGGCCGGGGGTGCCGACCATGACGTGCCCGCCCTGACGGACGGATTTGATCTGGTCATTCATCGACTCGCCGCCGATGATGCAGGTGGTGCGGATGGGGGTGTGCTTGCCGAGCTCCTCGAGCTCGCCGGCGACCTGGACGGCCAGCTCGCGCGTGGGCACGAGGATCAGGGCCTGCATGGGCAGGTCCTTGTCGGCCATGTGCAGGATGGGCAGGCCGAAGGCGGCGGTTTTTCCCGTGCCGGTCTTGGCCTGGCCGATGATGTCCTTGCCCGACAGCACGGCCGGGATGAGCTGCGCCTGAATGGTCGTGGGGTGCTTGAAGCCCGCCTCCTCCACGCCCTTGAGCACGCTCGAGCGCAGGCCCAACTGGTCAAACGTTACTGACGTGTCGAAAATCTCGCTCATGATCTGTTCTATGACCGCCTCGAACCCCCAACGCCGATACGCCGCCTGTCCGCAACACGCGAACACCGCCGTCCTACAGGGGACAGCTTCCCGCGGCAAACCATCGAATAACCCCCCGGATTGGATTATTCTAACGCCATCGCCCTCCTCCCACCACCGAACGCTCCCGTGACGCCATGACCTCGCCAAGCCGGCTCGAAATCCGCCTCCCCGACCTGACCCGCAACGCCCGCTGGTGGAAGTCCCTGCTCGAGCCGGGCTGCCTTTTCGGGGCGGTGGTCAAGGCCAACGCCTACGGGCTGGGGGCTGCGAGGATCGCGCGCTGCCTGGTCGACGCCGGGGCCGATGTTCTGCTCGTCTACAGCCTGGAGGAGGCGGTCGAGCTGATCCGGGCGGGCCTGACCGGCCCGATGCTGGTGTTCATGCCCACCGATGATCCGCTGGCCGAGGGGGACGCCCGTGAAGCCGTCGCCGCCGGCCGGCTCCAGTTCTCCGCCGACAGCCCGCGGCAGATCGAGAAACTCCGGCAGGCCGCCAGGACATGGGGCAGGCCCATCCACGTGCACCTGCACCTGGACACGGGCATGTCCCGGGCCGGTCTGAGCCCGACCGAATTCCGGCAGGCCGTCGAGACCCTGACGACATCGGACCCATCGCTGACCCTGCGGGGGGTTTACTCCCACCTGGCCACGGCCGAGGACAACCTGGACTTCGCCCGCGAGCAGGACCGCCGGCTTGCGGATGCACTGACCCCATTCCGTGAGAAGCTGCCCAAGGATCTGCTGATCCACATCGGCAGCACCTTCGTCACCTGCCGCGACCGACAATTCCACAGAAGGCTGGCCCGCATCGGCCTGGGCCTGTACGGCTACGGCCCGGCGGCCGTGCCCGGCCCGCACCTGGCGCCGCCGTCCGAGCTAAGTCACGTCGTCCGCTGGGTCAGCTCGATCGTTCACGTCCAGACCTACGCGCCCGGCGCGACCGCTGGCTACGACCGCACCTACCGCATCGATCAGCCGACGCGCCTGGGGATCGTCCCGGTGGGCTACGGCCTGGGCTACCCCACCGCGCTGGGCAACAAGTCTTCGGTTCGCGTCCTGGATTCGACCGGCAAACCGCTGGGGCACGCCCCCCTGCGCGGCAAGGTCAACATGGACCAGGTGATCATCGACCTGACCGACCTGCCCGCGGCCGACGTGGGCTCGACGGCTGAGCTGATCTCGGCCGATCCCGCCTCGGACTGCGCCGTGCCTCGCCTGGCCAAGCTCGCCGGGACGCACTGCTACGAAATGCTCTGCCGGATCAGCACGCGCGTGCCGCGGGTCTACGTCTGAAGCACTCTCCACTCAGACAAAGAAAAACCCACGCCCTTTCGGACGTGGGTTTGATGGTTGGATTCGTCCGCTCGCTCGTCTACTGCCCCACCGTCGCGGGCTGGGGCTGGGCGGGCTTGCTGCACTCGGTTGCGCACGCCGAGGCGTCGCCCTCCATCGCGGCCTTGGAGACCTTGAAGACGTCGGTGTTGTCGCCGTAGGCCGGGCCCCAGCCGGGGTGGTACTTGGTGACGCCCGGGTCCTGATTCGTCGCGAGCTTGAGGAACATCTCCGCGCCGGCGCCGTGGGCCCACAGACGCACGAGCTCGTTGACGTGGTGGCCCGTGTGGAACCGCGCCCCGGGCAGTTCGCCCTTGCCCTTGCCGACGATCGGCTGGAGGAACACCTTGTCCGACTCGGGGCCGAGCAAGAGGCCGTTGCCGTGGTCGGTGGTGACGATGATCAGGTTCTCGTCCCATCCGCCGTGCGACTCGACCCACTTGACCACCGTGTCGATGGCGTCATAGAAGTCAGATGACTCGCGCACGAGCATGCCCAGGTCGTTGGCGTGAGCGCCCCAGTCCACGGCCCCACCCTCGACCATAAGGAAGAAGCCCTTGGGATTCTGGCTCAGCACATTGATCGCGCCCTGGGTCATCACGGCCAGGCTGGGGGTGGTGCGCTGGTCGTCGGGCAGGTCGTGCGTGGTGGGGATCTTGCTGTCGGCCATCGGCACGCCGAAGACGCGGGCGGGCGGGGTCTTCGTTGTCGCCAGGTCCTCGAAGTCCTTGCGGGACTCGAGGAGTTTCCAAGACGTCTTGCCGCCCTTGAGCAGCTTCCACGTCGCCTGGCCGCCGACGTACCGAAAATCCGGGTTTTTCCCTGCGGCCTGGGCCTGGTCGACCATCGGGTTGCCCGCGCCCATGATGACGGTGAGCTTGCTCCTGACCATCTGCTGGGCGATCTGGGTGTAGCTGTCGCGCTGGAGCACGTGGGCTGAGAAGCCCGCGGGCGTGGCGTGCGGGAGCGGCACGGAGGTGACCACGCCGGCCGACTTGCCAAGGTCAATGGCCACTTCGCAGAGGTTCTTGACCGGCTTGCCGTCGTTGTCCACACCGATCGCGGCGTTGTAGGTCTTGACGCCCGTGCCCATGGCCGTCGCGGCCGCGGCCGAGTCGGTCGCGTGCTGCTTGAGGTAGGCGTAGCCGGCGAAGAAATCCTCGCCGCCGATCACGGTGTCGTCCCAGGCCTTGGATGGGTCGTAAGCCCCATTGGGCTGCTCGCCCTTGCCGCCATCGGTCAGCGCATAGGTCGTCACGGGGAGTTTGACCTTGAACGCGTCGGTCGGAGCACGGCCGAGTTCGCCGTCGCGGTAGTACGCCGCGGCGTCCCACGACTGCCAGCCCGTGCCGTCGCTGATCATCACGATGACGTTCTTGGCCTTGCCCTCGGCCCATGCCGTCGAGGCCCACATCAGCCCCGCGGCCACCATCAACAGCACCTGCCAACGACTCTTGAGCATGTCTGACCTCCTCAAATGGGGACGCTCTATGTTAGCGAGATGGGCCACGCCATGTCCGCGGCCGCCATGCCCACGGGGAGGGATCCCCGGGACCACGGAGGGATCAACCGTTGACTTTCATTATCCTGCGCAGAACAATCGCCCTCCTTCCCAGGCAAGGAGCCTCACATGACACTTCGCCTCCTGCCGACCAGGCCATGGCAAACCGTCCTCCTGATGCTCCTTTTCATCGCGGGTTGCCGACATGCTTCCCCGGTGGTCATGCGTGACGGCCAGCCCGTGCTGCGCCCGATGAGCCGGCAGGAACGGGCGGGCGACCTGGCCTATGCCGCGCCGTTCCCCCCCTACGCCGCCGCGCCGACCGAGGGCAAGGGCCGCGTCTTCCTCGTCGCCCTGGGATCGAATATCGCCAACTTCGCCCAGGAGGTCGTCTATCAGCGCCGGGCCTGGTTGGATGCCGGCTTCAAGCCTGAGGAGGTGATCTGCTACTACGTCAAGCCGAAGAAGAGCGACTATCTCAACGACCGCGGGCAGTTCGACACGCTCAGCCCGCAACTGGCGGGCTTCTACATCGCCGAGCCGAGCCTGATCCGGCGTCACCTGCTCGAGGCCGCTGAGCAGAAACCGCAGGCCGTCTATCTCTACTTCACCAGCCACGGCAGTTACCCTCACTCCCTGGGCATGCCGCCAAGCATGCGTGAGTCTCCCAAGAAGGCCTTTGTCATCGACCAGCACCCCGGCTTCGACGACTACTGGCTCGTCACCGACGCCGCCGAGGCCGGCACGGTCGACACGCTCATGAAGCTCCATGCCGAGGAGGCCGGCGCGGACCCGGCCGACCTGTTCCTGACGCCGGCGGTCCTGCGGCAGTGGTTGCTGGTGTTCCCCGAGCCGACGAGGAAGGTCGTCGTGCTCCAGGGCTGCTACAGCGGCGGGTTCGTCCACCGCGACCCGGACTTCGTCTCCGCGGACATGACCACGCTTGAGGGCGTGCCCAACCTCATCGCCATCACGGCCTCGCGCCACGATCGTCCGAGCTTCGGCTGCGGGCCCGGCCAGGACCAGACCGTCTTCGGCGAGCTGTGGAACAAGGAGCTTGCCGCCAGCCTCGCCAAGAGCCCCGAGGTGGATTGGGCCTCGCTTTACCAGGCCGTCCGCAAGGCGGTCAATGAGACTGAGATCGAACGCGACATGCCCGTGATGTACCGCTCCTGGCCGATGATGCTGGCGACGCCAGCGGCCACGCAGCCGTCGAAGTGAACGGAGGACTATCGTCTAGCTTGGTCTGTGGCCATGATCACCCCGCGTGGATTTCAAGCACTTCCAGCACGGCCTGCAAGTGTCGGGGGTCGCCCTCGGCGGCCAGCACGGCCGGGGTGGTGACGGCCAATAAGCCGCGTCGCACGTCGGCCAGTTGCGCCCAGTCAGGATCGACGGGTAATCCAAGGTCCTTGCGCTGATGGGCGATGAGCCGGCAAAGTTTGCGGCCGGCGAGGCGTTCTTTCTGGGCCCAGTAGAGGTGCTCGAAGTAGACGGCGTCCTCGACCCAGTGGCCGGGGCGGGTCTCGGCGAAGTCCAGCAGCACGGCTGGACCGGCGGGGGCGGGGTCGCGGGTCATGGCGTTGCGCAGGTGCAGGTCGCCGTGCACCCAGCCGTCAATCGGCCGCTCCTCCCAGATCTTGGCCCACTCCTTGAACTTCTTGTGGACCTTTTTCAGGGCCTTGTTCCACTGCTGATCGTTGGGCAGGCTGTGCAGGCCGACGTTCTTGCGAGCCTTGTCGTAGGCGGCCTCCCAATCGACGCGTTTGGGCGTGCCCTCGAGGGGGTAGGCGAAGGAGGCGTGGTAGAACTGGCCGACGGCGTGGACGAGCAGGTCGAACTCCTTGCCGCCCCAGCTCGTGCCCAGCGGGCCGTGGGGCAGGCGCTCCATGACCACCCAGGCGAAGTCATAGCCGCCGAGCGAGTCGCCGCTCTGAATGAGCTGCGGGGCGACGTGGCCGTGCGGCTGGAGCCGGCGGAGCCAGGTCAATTCGCGCGGGGGAATGGGGAGCTTGACGACGACTGAGATGTCCGTGCCGTCCTCGTGGTGATAGCGGGCGTAGCCGGTCATGGCCCCGCCGCGCTGCCAGTCGGTGCGGAACCAGTGCAGGTCGTGCAGCCGGCCGTGGCAGGCCTCCTCGAGCACGGGGGCGAGAGCGGCGCCCAGAGGCCGGTCGGCCGGGCCCTCGCTCTGGATCGGGAAACGGTATGGATGGTTGTCGTCCGCCCCCGCCAAGCCAGGCCGCGGGGGCAGATGTTGATCTCGACTGGACCTCTGCGTCATTCGCGGTTCTCGAAGGGCCGCGCCAGCTTCAGCCAGACAGGACGCCCGAAGAACACCTACAACCCTAGCCTTGAAATCGGACCGATGCAAGGGTGAATTCAGGGCTGATCACACGTCCGGCATGATCCGTGTTCGGCCTTCGGAGGGCTTGCCGGTCGGCGGGCAATGCCTAGCATGGGCGGACGTCCAAAGCGGCTGAAAAAGGAGCCTCCCATGCGTGACCCCCGCCTCGCCAAGCTCGCCCAGGTGCTCGTGCACTACTCGACCGGCGTCAAACCGGGCCAACTCGTGAGAATTTCCGGCGAACCGGTGGCTACGCCTCTGATCGAAGCGATCTATGAGGAGGTCATCAAGGCTGGGGCGCACGGCATCGCCCGCTGTGGGCCCGAGTCGTTGCGGGACATTTTTTTTGAGTTCGCCAGCGATGAGCAGCTCAAGTTCGTCGACCCCCTGGCGCTGCACGAGACCAACACCATCAATGTCTCGATCGGCATCTGGGCGGACGTCAACACCAAGCACCTCTCGCGCATCGACCCCGCCAAGCAGAAACTCGCCTCCGCGGCGCGGCATCCGATCCTGACCACGTTCCTCCAACGGGCCCAGAAGGGCGAGCTCAAGTGGTCGGGCACGCAGTACCCCACGGCCGCCTCGGCGCAGGACGCGGAGATGAGCCTGCGACAATACGAGGACTTCGTCTTCCGGGCCGGCTACCTGCACACGCCGGACCCCGTGGCCGAGTGGCGGAAGATCGAGGTCGCCCAGCAGAAGGTCGTCGATTACCTCAAGGGCAAGAAGATCGTCCGCTTCCGTGCGGCCAATGGGACGGACCTGTCCGTCAACGTCGAGGGGATGACCTGGATCAACTGCTGCGGCCACGAGAACTTCCCCGACGGCGAGGTCTTCACGGGCCCGAACCTCAAAGCGGCGGACGGCGGCGTCAACGGCCTGGTCCGTTACAGCTTCCCGACCGTCCACCACGGGCAGGAGGTCGATGGGGTGGAACTCCGCCTGGAAAAGGGCCGGGTCGTCGAGGCCAAGGCGAGCAAGGGGCAGGGGTTCCTGCTGAGCATGCTCGACCAGGACGCCGGGGCGCGCTCCGTCGGTGAGATTGCCCTCGGCACGAACTACCAGGTGCAGGAGTGCACCAAGAACACGCTCTTCGACGAGAAGATCGGCGGCACGTTCCACATGGCCGTCGGGGCCGGCTACCCCGAGACGGGCAACAGCAACGAGTCCGG